>JBJEOZ010000079.1:0-8466 GCA_051880975.1 Ruminococcus sp. | reverse complement strand
CAAGCTCGGAATGACAGTGGGGTGACTGGTCACGACAGTTGTGTTCCATATTTCCACTGCACTTTTTTGTATAAGTTTTATAAAAATAACTCTTTTACTTGTGAAGTATTTATTTTTGTTGTAAATATGAACAAAATATTAACACAAGGTTTGGTGATGATTACCATTTATTTCTATTTATACTTATGATAAACTTAATTAAAATGTTTTATTTATATACTTTTAACATTATGATAATATACGTTTAATATTGATATTAAACGCCGTTTGAATAATCAGTGTGCAACTGAAAAGTGTTTTGATTTCTTTAGGATTAATATTTTTATGTAAATGCTTTTTATGTGAACATTCTTTAATTTTAAATGGTGTTTTAATATAAGAACATATAACAAAACAAAATTTTAGGAAGGAGAACAATTTTGAAAAAAGGTAAGTTGACAAAATTAATGGCAAGGGCATCAACTGCTGTTATTTTGGCGTTTATGACTGCTATATCCAGCATTTCTGTTATTGCTGTAAATACAGAAAATGCGGATACCGGCGCTAAATCAGACTTAGTAGAATCCGGTGCACAGCTTACACAGAATAAGGACTATTACCTTATCGGTACCTTTAACAACTGGGCAGAAAGTGATTCCAACTGGAAGCTGACAAATACTGACGGTAACTGTTATACCGGCACATTTACACTTACTGGTTCCGCAACTAATTACCAGTTCAAGGTATTTAATAGTGACGGTGACGGAAAATACTACTCTGCAGACGGTCACTGTTTTAACAGCAGTAATACTGTTGCAACAGGACTCAGTACTTCAACCACCAATAATGACCAGATTCAGTGTATTGCTACCTCAGGTTCAATTACCCTTGATGTAAAGCTTTATTGCGAGTACAGCGGTGACAGCCGTCTTGAAATAACACAGAGTATATCAGGAAGCGGTGGGGTTACTGAAATTACCAAGGGAAATACCACAGATTCCGGGGTGTACAGTGCAAATATTTACATTGAAAACCAGACAAGCGGTACAGATATTATTTCTGTAAACGGTTCGTTCTATGATTACTATATGGACGAGGAAATCAAGGACAAAGGAAGATGGCGCAGTAGTCTGACAGGCTATTACAGGTCTGTTGAAAACGGCAACGAGGCTGCCGCCCGTGAGCCTTTTGAATGCTTTAACAAGGCTTTGGGTGCATATAGCTTACAGAACAGTAACTGGAAATATCCTCTTTATTTCGGTGACTTTAATGGTCAGTCAAACGGTTACATCGGCAGAGGTGACAGCTCTCTTCAGAAATTTGAGATTAGACCAAACAACTCAATGGCAACATCATCAACAGTCAACGGCTCTGTGTCTGCTCTTGTTGACACCACCCTTGACAGTAACGGTATGCTTACTGCAGACGGAGTTACACTTCCTTACTTTAACGCCGAATGGCTTAAAGAGAACGGATACGGCACAGTTATTAACTCACCTTTCCCAATGAGGAAGTCCCAGACTGCAAAGGGCAACGACTACTTTGAGTTCGACAGTAATGGCGGTAAGGACAACTGCTACTTTAGCGGTTATACCGATAAAAATTTCACAATGAACTACGCCAACAATTCACACAAGGTAAAGGACGCATTAAGCGGATTTTCGGGTGAAGGTGACGGATACGGATTTTTCCCATTTGACCGTTCCACCGAGCATAGCGGAAATGCCTATGACTTTGGCTTTGGTATGCGACTTGACATTGACTTTACCCTTGGTGAAAACGGCACAATAGGCAGTGGCGCAAATAAAGAGAATACACAGTTCACCTTCTCCGGTGACGATGACCTTTGGGTATATCTTGACGGTGTACTTGTCCTTGATATGGGCGGTGACCACAAAAAGTCCAGTGGATTAATTGACTTTGCCAAGAAGAAGTCCTATGTAAATAACATAGACACTTCCTACAAGGCAGATAAAGTGAACGCTTTGAATTATGTTGCCGACACAAGTGTTTCAGGCTACGGATATTCAGCAGAGTTCCCACAGCTCTTTGCAAACACCGCAAACACAACAAGCACCTATGCTTTGGGTACTTCAGAATTTGACAATGACAACCCTAATGTAAAGCATACCCTTACAGTTTTCTATATGGAAAGAGGTATGGTTGAGTCAAACCTTAGCGTTGGCTTTAACTTTGTTCCTGCAAAGGACTCCCTAAAGGTAACTAAAACCGTTGACGCATCGGGAGTTAACCCTCTCCTTGCTGACAAGGTTGAGAATTTAGATTCCTTTGGCTATGCAGTAAAGAACGCACCTGCTTTGGATGGTGTTCCTACAGATATTTCAAACAAAAACTATACCTTCAATGACAGCTCAGACGGACACAGCTACTATGCTGTTACAAGCGGTAATTCATTCTCCTTGGCAAACGGCGACAGTGCTGTTTTCAGCGAACAGTTTATTCCAAGTTCATATATTCAGGTTACCGAGAATGACTCTCCAAAGGATACAGTTGTTACATTAAACCAAGACAGACTGCTTTTCTTTGACCCATCAGGATGTACCTGGTTCGGTGACAGCGGTGCTGTTCCTGCAATAGCACAGGATTATGACGGTACAACACCTTCTAATTACAGTTTGATGTCATCCTATGAGGTTGATGGAAAAACATATTATTACTACCCAATTTCCGACACCACAACTACATTCACCATTGCAAGAAAAACTACAAATGGTATATACAACAGGTTTAAGTTTGATGTATTGGCTGATGATAACGGAGAACTAACAAGTAACTATATTAAAGCCGGCAGTGTGTGGAACGGAGATACCGAGGGACAAAACACCTGTCCAACATATTCTTCGGCTACTGCAAAGGGTACTACATACACCGAGTTTACCCACACCTACCCGGACACAACACAAAGTGTGATTAAGACAAGCAACAGAAGTAAAATTGCTTACAGCCCTTCTTGGAGTCTTTACGACATTTCTACAAGTAACGAAACTTCTCAATCTAACTTAGTTGATTCAGGCACAGGAGAAGAATCGTCACTATTCCAATATATCAACAAGGCTTATGACGAGATGCTTTCTACACATATGCTGTTGTCATATGTAAACACAGTATATACAAATAATATTACCGTTAGCAAAACAGTTGTTGACAAGGATGAAAATGAACTTTCCGATGACAATACAGAATTTACCGTAAAGCTCCTTGTTGACCTTAATGATGACGATATATACGAGGACTACGGCTTAACAGGAAAAATCAGTCAAAGTAATCCTTATGTATTTAGGGGTATTCCACAGGGTGTTGACTATCAGATTGTTGAGGAAGATTCATACGGATACACCAACAAAACAGGTGTAATTGAAGGAACTCTCGGTAAAGAAAGTCCCCGACACACCTTTACAAACCTTTTGGAACAGACAGAGTACACTCCTGTTGTGACAAAGACTCTTGACGGTGAAAACTACTATGGTGAAAAATTCACATTCACCTTAGAGGGTATGGAGTCAATCGGACTTGGCGATGATGAAACGCTGGACACAACAGGAATGGGAAGTCAAACAGTTACAAAAATTCCGTCAGATGATCCCGGCAATGTTGTCTTTGAAAGCATTACATATGACGAAGAGGGTACTTACCTTTACAAAATCACAGAGGGAAACGTAAACGACACTGACTATCAGACTGACAGTGATACAATTATCCTAAAGGTTGTAGTAAGGCGAAATAACGACAATACCCTTAGTCTGACTCATACCTATTACAAGGGTAATCTTAACGATTACATTGATGATTCAGAGAACGGCGACTTTGTCACATTTGACTATGAATCGTTTATGGTTGATGACAACGCAACCGGTACCCCAACCTTTGAAAATGTTTCTACACCGGGTGCAATCACTGTTCTAAAGGTTGACAAAATTAACGATGACGGTACAGTTCCTGATGATGCTATAAGGCTCCAAGGTGCTGAATTTAGCCTTTACAAGGTTACCGGTGATAATGTTACACCCGGTGCTAATGACAGCCCAATTCAAACATTGACAACCGATGAAAACGGCGAAATTACATTTAGTGATTTGGATATTTTTACTGAAAACGGCAACGGTCTCAGTGGTGCCAAAAACTATCAGTGGTACTATGTTGTAGAAACAGCTGCCGCTGAGGGTTATACACTGTCAACAAATCAGGAGTGGTTCTGTTTTGACGGTGCAACCTATGATGATACAAATAATATTTACACACATTCGTTTGCTGCATTAAATGTACAAATCGCAGTTCCATATACCGGTATTGATTACTTAATGCAAAACAACTTCCTGTTGTATGGTGGTTTAGTTCTTGGCGTAGGCACAGTTCTTGCCTGTGCATATATGTTGAGAAAGAAAAAAGCAAGAGCAAAAGCTCCTGTAGGTAAACATGGTATAAAATAAATTACATATATATATTAGAAAAAGGAGAAAATGAAAATGACAAAATCAATTAAGAAAATTTTTGCAATTCTTTTAGTAGTTGCAACAATGGCACTTATGATTCCTTTCGGAGCCAGTGCAGATAGGAACGCCTCAACTGATGTAACATTTAAGCTAAGCGATAGTACTGTTGTAAATAAGTTTAGGTTTGATATTTACAAAATTGCCGGTGTTAATACAACAACAGGTGAAGTTACACCTGCTACAGGTATTCCAGCAGAGGTTGCTAATGCTGTTAAGGCAGAAGGTACTGACGCTAACACACAGACTCTTATCACTAATTGTAAGGCTAATCTAAGCTCTTTAGGCTCACCTGTTAAGCAATGGGATGCCACAACAGATACTATTAGCTATACAGACCTAACAGCAGGTATCTACTACATTCACCCGGTAGCAAAGAGTACTGCTACAAAGGCTAACGACTCTATTGTTGTTCTTCCTAACTATAACGGAAGAGAGTGGGTTGCAGTTGGCGAAGTTGATCTGGCTTCTAAGGTTAGCACAAAGGACATCGTTCTTGACAAGACAATCACAAAGGTTGACAACGCAGATGTAAATGCACAGTATACAACAGCAGGTTTAAACAGCGAAGTTGAATTTAAGCTTGAAGCTAATGTTCCTGGTTCTGCAGATGCTAAGCTTAAGAAATATGCTATTCTCGATAAGATGGATGCAGGTCTTACATTAGATGAGAGCTCTGTAAAGGTTTACTCCACAAATGACGGTACACTTTCCGAAAACACCCTTGTTAGTGCTGATAGATATACATTAAGAAAAAATTTCACAGCAAGTGATAATAATACATACACATTTGCTGTAGATTTCAATGCAAATGAAAATAGTGGTTATGTAGAGAACATTTATGGTGCAGACAATAAAATAGTAGTTGTATTTACTGCCAAAGTTAACAAGAATGCTACAGTAGGTAAAACTTCTAACGACAACCAGGTTGGTCTTGACTATTCTAATGACGATGTTCAGGCAGTTGAACTGGGAGCTAAAGTTCAGGTATTCTCTTTCAATATTCAAGTAGTTAAGACAAACAGCGACGGCTCAGCTAACCTTTCCGGTGCAGAATTTGAATTATACAAGGCTGACAAATCGACAAAGATTGCAACAGCTACATCAGATAGAAGTGGTCTTGTGAAGTTTATGAATAATGGCGCAAACACACAGATTCAGCTTGCTAAGGGTACATACTATGTGAAAGAAACAGTTGCTCCGGAAGGATATGTTCTGCCAACAGGTGATGCTGCTTGGACAGAAATCGTTATCAATCCAACAATTCCTCAAAAAGCAAATGTCGGTGCAAATGGGGCTATGTATGAGCTAACTGCTCTTGCAAACAGTACTGATAACGATTTAGCAGTTGTTACAAAGAATATCACAAACATTAAGCTAACTGTTCCAAAGACAGGCGGTATGGGTACAGCAATCTTCACAATTTGCGGTGCATCTCTAATTGCACTTGCAGGTGTAATGTTTGTTATTCTTAAGAAAAAGAAAGCTAATAAATAATTTTAATATACGCAAATAACCTTTATTAACTTTATTTATCTATTTGGGGTGCAGGAAACTGCATCCCATATTTTTGTTGCAATTATTACAGGTGTATTTTATAATTGAATTAGTATAAGAGTGAGAATAAGGACAATATTTATGAAAAAGAAACTCCCGATAATCGCAATAATATTAATTTTTGTAATTGGTCTTGGAATAATGAGCTATCCTCTTGTCAGCTCAATGATTAACAATTCAAAGTTTCGTGAAGGTATGAATGACTATACCCAAGTTGTTAAAAAAATGAAGAAAGAGGACTATTCAAAATTTTTTTCAGATGCAAATAAATATAACAAAAGCCTTACGGCAACATCAATCATCACCGACCCTTTTGATGAGAAGGCATACAAGGCTATTGGCGCAAGATATAATAATGTACTTAATGTTGACGGAAAAGGTCTTATTGGCTATGTTGTAGTGCCAAGAATTGATGTTAATTTACCCATATATCATGGTTCAAGCAAAAAAGTACTTGAAAACGGTGCAGGTCACTTGCGGAATACTTCAATGCCTATTGGTGGCAAAAGTACCCATGCGGTTATATCTGCTCATACAGGATTTCCTGACCAAACTTTTTTTGACAATTTAACTGACCTTGTAAAGGGAGATGTTTTTTACATAAAGGTTTTGGACAAGACTCTTGCTTATAAGGTTGACCAAATCAAGGTCGTTCTGCCGGAAGAAACCGAGAATTTGCGTATTATTCCTTACGAGGACCATGTAACGCTATTAACCTGTACTCCTTACGGTGTCAACACCCACAGATTGCTTGTCAGGGGTGTTCGTACCAAATATATACCGGAAGAACAAGCGAAAGCTAAAGAGGTGAAACAAGCTCCCTTTGAAAAGTGCTTCTATTTCTTAGGATGCAAAATTCCATATTGGGTTGCCGGTTTATTTATAGTTGGGTTTGTCCTTGTGGTTGCAATTATTGTAATTGTAATAGTCAGAAAGAATAATAAAAGAGCCAAAACAAAGAAGGTACAGACTGATGAAAAGTAAAAAAGCTCGCAGGGTTATGGTGATAATTGCCACATTTTTTCTTGTAACAGGAATCGGCTTGTTGTTGTTTCCGCCGGTTTCAAATACTTATGGAAAATATGTAGCGAGGAATATTTCTGATGATTTTGAAACAAGGGCAGAACACCCACGAAAAGGCTCCTATTCTGACGCTAAAAATAGGGGAGAGGTAGATGGTAACGGTTGCCTTGCTGACGGTACACAGGTAGTGTATGATGTTGATATTGAGAGATTAAAGGAAGACAGTATTAAGTACAACAATATGCTAAAAAAACATCAGTGGGAAAAGCTGACTAACTCCCTTTCTTATGAACAGCCAAGCCTAAAATTAAGCGAGTATGGAATTTTTGACGGTGTGTATGGATATTTGGAAGCACCTTCAATCGGTATGAAGCTACCTATATATTTAGGCACTGCAAGAAATCACCTGAGCTACGGTGCAGCTCATTTAACATACACTTCCCTGCCTATAGGTGGTCAGGACACCAATGCGGTACTTGCCGGTCATACCGGTTATGTTGGCAGAATATTTTTTGATGATATCAGAAATTTGCAAATCAATGACAAAATTAATGTAAGAACCTATTGGTCAAAAATTACCTATAAGGTTGTAAATACAAAGGTTATAAAGCCAAATGAAGCAAGCGATATATATATTCAGAAAGGTAAGGATATGATTATTCTTATGACCTGTATTAAAAACGACAGCGGTGAATTTGACAGGTATTTGGTGTTTTGTGAAAGGAAGTAAGCTTGAATAATTCAAGCTTAAGGTAAGAGAAGAAGTGAGGTGGATTTTGCCTTTGGCAAAATTTGTTTTAATATATTTTTTAGCTCAGGAAAGGAATGGTCATAATTATGGATAAGAATCTTAACAAAAAGCAAAGGGAAGAAGCAGGAAAAAGGCTGAAAATTTTGGGATACCCAAAGGATGTTTGCGAGAAATATAACGACGACTCATTTCTGCTAAAACTTCAAGAGGCAGACAGCGGAGATGTCCCCGAAGAAATTAATATTGCACCGTTCCTAAAAATGGAAGAGGACGAAAATATATTCACATACCTGTACAGATATTCTGTAACAGAAGAGGGGAAATTGCAGTTAAGGCTGTTTTTCGTCACAGACAAGGTGGATGAGTGGGAAAAGGACAGAGAAACCTTGCGTAGTGCAATGGAAAAGGGAATAGATACGAAAGATGCAAAATCAATATTCCGTACATTTGTCCGTCCAATGTGATGTTTTCCCTGATATTACCCGCAATAAAAACGGTAAAACAAATAAATACGCAAAATAATATATTTTTATGTAATTATTTTTCAAAAAGCTATTGACAATTTACCATAACTTATTATATAATAATCAGGCACGAAAATAAGAACGAGGTGTAACTCAGTTTGGTAGAGTGCTTGGTTTGGGACCA
>JBJEOZ010000078.1:0-8495 GCA_051880975.1 Ruminococcus sp. | reverse complement strand
ACGAACACCTGTCCGTTGGCAAAATTCCACCCAACTGTCATCAGGTTTTTCATCAGTTATCAAACAATCTACCTTATCCCAATTTAAGAAATTTACAAATGCGGTTTGGTCAAATTTTGAATGGTCAGCCAGAACAATGACACAGGATGCACGACTTGACATCTCTGCCTTTAGGTCAGCCTCTCTATCAGAGGAATCGGAAATTCCGTTTTCCTTATCAAGACCCTTGCAACCCAGCAAAGCAATATCCACATTGTATTTGCGAACATTCTCCTTGGCAAGGCTACCGTAAAATGAGCGTGTCCTCTCGTCATAGGTTCCGCCTGTGGAAACAAGCATCATATTTGTTCCGTCCAGCTCCTGAAAAATCTGGGCGGAAAAGCTGATTGCTGTCATCTCCCGATTATCCTTAAGGAGCTTCATCGCCTCAATAACAGTTGTGCTGTTGTCCACCATAATCGTCCTTGCGTCCCCATATTCACGAACCAAAAGCTTTGCAATCTTCTTTTTGCTTTCAAGGTTAATTGCCCTTCTCTTGGAAAAGTGAATACGCTCGTTGTGGGATGTGGTGTTCAGCATAGCACCGCCGTATGTACGGGTGACAACACCGTCATTCTTCAGTTTTTCCAAATCTCTGCGTATTGTTTCTTCCGTTACATTATACAGTCGGCTCAGGTCGGAAACGAAAACCTCGCCCTCTGCCTCAACCTTTTGTTTAATTTTATCAATTCTCTTTGCCATAAAAAAACCTTCCGCCAATTTGTATATATTGTATCACAATTATTCATAAAAGTAAAGGATTTTTGTAGATTTTATAATCAATTTAGTATAAAAAATAAAATTGGGGCGTATTATAATTAATTTACGATACGCCCCAAAATCAAACAATAAAATTATTTGTCGATAGCCTCAACCATTGCACGCATATCTGCAACATCAGATGGGTCAAGCTCAATTTCGGCAGACTTTACATTTTCTGCAATCTGGTCAACAGTTGTTGAACCGCTTAACAGGTTGATAAAGTCACCCTGAGCAAGAATCCAAGCAAGTGCAAGGTTAGCAATAGTGCAGTTGTACTTCTCGCAAAGTGGCTTCCACTGGTCCATAACATCCATAGCAGCCTGCATATTCTCCGGCTGGAACCACTTTTTAGGAATCTGTGCACCGACAGGCTTGTAATCCCTTGGGAATGTACCTGAAAGCAGACCCATTTCAAGTGGTGAATAAGCCTGAATTGTAACTCCGTTTTCACGACAGCAAGGGATGATTTCGTCCTCAATGCCACGGTCAAGGATTGAGTACTTAGCCTGAACAATATCAAGGTCACCGTGCTTTAGATATTCCTGAATTTGGTTAATATCAACATTTGCAGCACCGATAGCTCTGATTTTGCCCTGTGCCTTCAGCTCGTTAAGAACTTCCATTGTCTTTTGAATAGGCACATAGTATTCACTGCCCTCGATTGACTGCCAGTGTGTCATATATACATCAACATAGTCTGTGCCCATTCTCTTAAGGGACTCTTCAATCTCCTTCTTAACTGATGCGCTGTTAAGGTTTTTGTAAAGCTGAATTCCGTTTACCTTGTTAAAGAGGTCGCCCTTCATCTCCTGATCCCAGGTAACACCGCACTTTGTGATGATAACAACATCCTCACGGTTCATCTCCTCAAGAGCCTTGCCGATGATTTTTTCGCTGTTGCCAAAGTTGTATCCGGGAGCAGTATCAATAAGGTTAACACCAAGCTTTGGAGCCTCACGGATTGTATCAACTACAACCTGAAGGTCGTGGTCGCCGCCCCAAGCGGAGCCGCCGCCGATAGACCATGTTCCAAGACCCATTCTTGAAATGTCAATTCCTGTTTTGCCAAGTTTCATAGTTTTCATTGCAAGTCATCCTCCTAAAAACTGTATTTCAGGAAACACTGATTAAATCATTTGCACAGATTGTGCCGTCAGATTTTTTGTCTGTTAGTTCAAAAAACCGCAGGAATACTGACGTATTGCGAGGATTTTTTGGGCTAACAGGCGGAAAATATGCAAACAAGATGTGTAAACTGATTTATTCAGTGTTTCCTTTCCATTCAGCCCCGTATTTCAACAGGGCTGAAAGGAAGAATTATAATATATAATCTTTTTTGTATTTTTCCAGCATTTCTTCAACCATTTCTTTGTTCTGAACACCGGCAGTTGCACCGCTGTACTGAACTGAAATAGCCGCTGTACAGTTGGCATAGATACCGCACTCACGAATATCTTTGCCCTGTAAGATAGCTGCAATAAAGCCTGATGCAAAGTTGTCACCTGCACCGATTGTGTCAATGGCTGTAACGCCCTTGCAGGCAGGAACAATCATTGCCCCCGATTTGTTGCGGATATAGCAACCACGCTTGCCTATCTTCATAATAACATTTTTAACACCGCACTCAAACAGCTTGTCAGCCACCTTTGACTCCTCTGTTTCGCCTGTCATTAGGCAAGCCTCGTCAAAGTTAGGGAAGAAATAGTCAACATAGCTCAGAGCCTCTCTGATGTCGTCAAGGGTTTCACCCAGACGAGGCTTAATCATATCTGCTGTGATAAGCATACTCTCTGCCTTGGCTATCTTGAATATTTCCACAAGTGTTTTTCCGTCAAGCAAAGGACAGTTAAAAATACTTGCAAGGGAAAGGATTTTTGCCTGTTTCATCTTTTCAAAGTCAACATGCTCAATGTTCTCTTTCCAAAGGCTACCGTTGCGGTTTGTAACAAAGGTTCTTTCGCCGTCTTCTGTTACAAGTCCGATGTTCATTGATGTGTCAATGTTCGGGTCAACCTTAATGCCCTCAACATCAATGTTATCCTTTTTGCAGGAGCGAAGAATGAACTGACCTGCTGCGTCGTCGCCGATACAGGCGATTATGCCTGTCTTGAAACCAAGTCGGCTAATAATTGTAGCCTCGTTCATTGCGTCTCCGCCAACCGACATAGCTATTCTGTCCACCGGATAAGACTCTATGTCGAATATATCCCTTGATACAGGGCGTAGGGGAATATCCACAACCGCCGCACCAAGGCAAATTACATCCAGCTTTTTCTCATTACTCATCTGCTCTACCATCATCGCCAAACAGCTTAATCTTGTACATTGCTCTTTCCTTAACAGCTTTTCTTACCTCACGCTGAAGTGCAAGGAATGGCTCGTCCTTGTGAGCGTTGATTGCTTCCATAGCAGCCTGACAAAGCTCTGTGTGAATGTTAATCTTTGCAATGCCAAGTGAGATTGCCTTCTTAATATCCTCGTCACCGATACCTGATGCACCGTGGAGTACCAGCGGAACATCTACTTCCTTAGCAACAGCCTCAAGAACATCAAATGCAAGCTTTGGCTCTGAACTATAAACACCGTGAACATTACCGATTGCAACTGCAAGTGAGTCACAGCCTGTTCTCTCTACAAATTCCTTTGCCTTTGTTGGGTCTGTGTACTGATATTCGGAGAGTGCCTCTTCATAAACAGTTTCGTTGCCAACATGACCAAGCTCAGCCTCAACAGGGATGTTGTATGCGTGGAAGTAGTCAACACATCTCTTGATTTCTGCAACATTTTCTTCAAAAGGAAGAGCTGATGCGTCACGCATTACTGAGTTCATACAATGGTTTACAGCATTGTGGAGGATTGTCATATTTCTGCCGTGGTCCCAGTGAAGGATAACAGGAACAGTTGCCTTCTTAGCCATTGACTCCATCATATAGCAGTAGTCCTCAAAGGAGGTGTTTCCTGTAAAGCCTGTGCCAAAGGAAATGATGATTGGTGCTCTAAGCTCTTCTGCTGCGTCAATTACGCCCATAAGCATTTCTGCATTCCATACATTAAAGTGAGGAATTGCGTAATGTCCTTCACTTGCTTTTCTTTCCCAAAATCTGATATCTGAAATCATAATTAATCACCTTTCGTAAACAAATTTTCAGCCTGATTAGTCGGCTACCTTAACTACGCCCTTAACCATATCGGCTTTCTTAACAGGGTCAATAGCGTCTGTGAATGCCTGTTGAACATCCTTGTAATCATAGATATGAGTTACCATATCCTTAACATTGAACTTGCCTGATGCAATAGCCTCTATTGTCTGTGGGAAGTTATTGCAGTAGCGGAATGAGGTCTGAATTGTAACCTCACGGTTAATCTTTAAGAAATTAATCGGTACAGGCTTTGAGTGTGTACCTACCATCATAATCTTACCGCCACGTGCAACAATTTCAACAGCCTGTTGTGCTGTGAAGGCAGAGCCTGCAGCCTCAAACACAATGTCAACACCGTGGTCACCGTAAAGTTCAGGTGAACGAAGAACAGCAACTGTGTCCTCATCCTTGCCGTTGATAACTCTTGTTGCGCCAAGCTTTTTAGCAAGGTCAAGACGCTTTTGCATAATATCAACAACAGTGATGTCTGTTGCACCAAGGCTCTTACAAGCCTGAAGTACCATAAGACCTATTGTACCACCGCCGAGAATAACAATGCTTTTGCCAAGCTGTGCACCGCCTAAGATTGCTGCGTGCATACCAACTGCTGCCGGCTCAACCAAAGCAGCCTCCATTGTTGTCATATTCTCAGGTACATGATATGTCCACTCCTCAGGATGTGTCATATACTGTGTGAGAGCGCCCTTGTAGTTAGGCTGTGTAGCCATAAAGTCAACACCGGGGCAGATGTTGTAACGACCTGTGCGACAGTATTCGCAGGTATTGTCAGGAACACCGGGTTCAATAAGAACCTTGTCGCCAACCTTAAATCTTGTAACCTTGGAGCCGATTTTTACAACCTCACCGGCAACCTCATGGCCAAGACCGATTTTCTGGTTAGGGTCTTTAGGTGGAATGAATGGTCCGAACTCAAAACCGTGAATATCAGAACCGCACATACCAACATATTCAACCTTCATTAATATTTCATTATCCTTTGGCTCAGGAACGGGACATTCCTGAATTTCAAACTGCTTAGGAGTTACCAAAATTGCCTCTGAATTTTTCATAGAATTAACCTCCTTATCTATCCCCCTGCATTGGGGTTATCCCAATGCAGGAGCTGAAAATCATATGCTTAAAAACTTTGTGATAAAAACTTATGTATAAGTCTGAATTAGTCTACATTACCGATGTCTTCAACAGATTCGCCTCTTGTTTCAACGCCAAGGAAGATGATGCTTACTGCGATGATAACAGCAACAATAGCGATGAGGATAAATACTCCGCCTGCTCCGATGTTAGCTGCTACTGATGTAACCAGGAATGGGAAGAAGATGTTACTTACACGACCCATTGCGTTACTAAAGCCTGAACCGGAAAGCTTTGCTGATGTTGGCCACATTTCAGGTACATAAACTGCTGATGCGTAGCAAACATACATATAGATAACTGTGTTCAGCAGGAATGTCATTACGATGATACCTGTCATACCCAGTGTGCTTGCAAGCATACCTGTTGCTATACCCAAGCCTGCCATACCTGCGAGGAGGCAAACACCCATTACTCTACGAGGTAACTTATCCATAATGAGGGATGCAATAAAGATACCGAATGGAGCACCGAACAAGCCGAACATTGTCATAAACTGTGAGTCAGATGTGTCATAACCAAGGCTTGAAAGCATTGATGGCATCCAGTTCATAAGTGTGTACTGGATTGTGTTCATACCGATGAGTACAAGAGAACCAACGATTGTACGCTTTAACAGCTTGCCCTTAAAGAGAGCCTTGTAAGGTAACTTCTTAACAGGCTTTGCTTCCTTAACCTCAACAGGTGGCAAAGGCTTGCCTGTGGACTTTTCAATTTCCTTTTCAATTCTTGTCATAATAGCGTCTGCTTCTTCGTATCTGCCCTGTGATTCAAGCCATCTTGGGGATTCAGGGAACTTCTTAAGAATTAAGATACAAGCAATGATTGAAAGAGCTGATGGAATCATAAACTGGATTCTCCAGTTAAGTGCAAAGCTTACGCCTGTTGAAACGATTAAAAGTGCAATACCGTTGCAGATTGGGTGTGCCCAGTTGCCGATAAAGGAAGTACGGCTTGACCATGCGCCACGGTTTCTGCCGGGAACATACTCTGTAAATCCTGCAAACAGAACAACTAAGAGAGCGCCTAAGCCAAAGCCCTGAAGAAGTCTGAATACATAGAGAACATATACGTTAGGTGAGAATGCACCGCCAAGCATTGCGATGATGTGGATTATCTCATAAAGAAGAATACTCTTTTTTCTGCCTATCTTGTCGCCGATTGGTCCGCCGATAAGTGCGCCGAAAAGCTGACCAGCTGTGTAAATTGTTCCCCACATTGCAAGGAGGGATGTTCCCTCTTTAAGCCAGTGGATTTCGTTAAGTAAGATGTTCTGTACAGAACCGCCGATACCGTTTGACCAGCATACCAAAAGTGCAAATGCTGTTACCAGCCACATTTTTATGTGCCATTTAGATTGAGGCAGACGATCAAGTCTTGCGCCAATGTTAATATTACTTTTACCCATTATTCTACTCCTTAAATTTTTTAGTCATTTATTTTACTGTAAGTTTTAAATCAAATTTTTCTTTGAGCTCCCTCAAGCTCCTGTTCAAGCTCCTTTTCCATTATAGACCAAGCCTTGTTAAAGTCAGCGTCCTTGTTCCATAGTGCGGGAGGTCCCAATACCACCAAATCAGCACCGGCTTCATACAGTGGTCGATATAAATCCTTGTTCATTGAACCGTCAGCCTCAATAAGGAAGTTTAGTCCACGCTCTTCCCTAATTTTAGCCAACTGATTAATCTTTACAAACATCTGGGGGTCAACCGGCTGACCTGCGATGCCCGGGTCAACAATCATAATTGTGACCTTGTCAAGCAAAGGGAGATAATACTCAATGGTACTTAGTGGAACTGATGGACTTAAGGCAACACCTGCTTTGCATCCAAGCTCCTTTATTTTATGTATTGTTACGAATGCGTCGCCCTCAATGCAGTCTGTGTGAGGTGTTATGTATGCAGCACCCGCTTTTGCGAATACCTCAAGATACTTTTGAGGATGTTTAACCATAAGGTGTGCGTCCATTGGCTTTAGATTATCAATATGCTTGTTAAGATAATCAAGATAATCAGGACCTATTCCGTAGCTTGGAACATAAACGCCGTCCTTAATATCCATATGAAGATAATCGGACTTTTCGTTTATCACCTTAACCTGTTCCTCAACATTAAACAAATCACAACAGCCCACAGAGGGAGCAATCATTAGCTTTCTCATTGATATTACCTCCTAAATACTCGACTAAATATAAGCTGACAATTAATCGTCGTAATCGTATGTGAAAATAACCTTGATAGCTTCTTTCTTTGCCATTGCATCAAAGCCCTCTTTCCACTGGGAAAGACCAAGTCTGTGAGTAATCATAGGCTGAACCTTAATCTGTCCTGACTGAAGAAGTCTGATGCAGTTTCTCCAAGAGGTTGAGTCATAAGCCATATGACCAATGATGCTCTTGTTCCAAGCAGTGATGTCGTTGATTGAGAATTCAAGTGGCTTAAAGCCCATACCAACACGAACAATCTCTGCATTTGGTCTTGTCATTTCAAGTGACTGCTTAAGTGCAATGTTTGCGCCTGAGCATTCAATAACAAGTCCCAAGTTATCTCTGCCACAGATTTCTGTACATCTTGCAACAACATCTTCCTTTGAACCGTTAACACAATGTGTTGCGCCAAGCTCCATAGCAACAGGGAATCTAACCTTTACATCTTCGTCAAGACCAACCATAACAATGTTTACAGCACCCATAAGCTTTGCAACCTGTACTGAGAACAATCCCAGAGGACCTGTGCCGAAAACTACTACATCCTGTCCGGGGATTAGGTGTGACTGCTGAGCAACTGCCTTGTAGGCGTTACAGATTGGGTCAAGCACTGCTGCTTCCTCGTACTTTACACCCTCAGGGATTTCCCAGATTGCGTGTTTGTGAATTGCAAGAATTTCACCGGGAACCTTACAATACTTTGAAAAACCGCCGCCCCAGGTGTTGTTGTCCAAACCAAGGTTAACCTTGTGTTCACAGCAAAGGAAATCTCCGCTTTCGCAAGCAGGGCAAACTCCGCAAACATATGCGCTGTTGTCGGAAACAACTCTTTGTCCAACGTGCCAGTCCTTTACATTTTCGCCAACCTCAACAATTTCGCCTGCAAATTCGTGGCCACGAACTGACTGCTGTTGATCCGGTGTGATGTTTGTGTCATCATAACCGTTGTCCACTTGCCAGTGCTTCATATCAGCACCGCAAATTGCAGCTGCCTTAATTTCAATGATAAGGTCGTTAGGTCCGCAAACAGGAACCGGATAATCCTCCATCATTTTGTAGCCGCCGAATGCCGTTCCAAATCTTTTTAAAGCATGCATAAATCATTACTCCTTTTTCTCCGCTTTTTGCGGTTTTTTATTTGACACCTTTATAATAATACATATTTTTGTGGATTTCAAGCATTTTTTATGTCTGTT
>JBJEOZ010000077.1:0-8556 GCA_051880975.1 Ruminococcus sp. | reverse complement strand
TTTCGCTCCCTCAGTCACGCAAGGCGTGACAGCTCCCTCATCCGATGGAGCCTTATTTTATCTCACAAATTGTAACACCTGCGTCGCCCTCGCCGTATGTTCCCAAGCGGAATGACTTGATGTTTTTGTGGGTGCGTAGGAATTTTTGGATTTCTGTTCTTAAAACTCCTGTTCCCTTACCGTGGATAATTGTAAGCTGACCCATATTCATAAGAACAGCCTGGTCAATGGCGGAATCTACCTCCATAATGGCGTCCATTGCAGTTTGTCCACGAACATCAACCTCTGTTGCAGGTTTCATATCCATCTTGCTTGGCACATTTCGCCTTGAGCTTTGCACAGTAGTCTTTGGCTTTTCCTTGTTAAGGCGAAGATTACTAAGCTTAACCTTTGTCTTGATTATTCCCGCTTGAAGTATGGCGGTCTGTTCCCTTTCGTCTATGCTGAGTATTTCGGCATTTTTGTCAATGTCGTAAATCAGCACGCTGTCACCAACCTTAAAGGGTCTTGGAGGGGTGTACTTCTCCGACTTCTTTTTGGTGATAGGGTCGGCAAGGGTTTCCATCTTCTGTATGCTCTTTCGCAGTTTTGCCTTTTCTTCAGCATCCATTTTCTGCTGTTTTTCCATATTTTCCAGTCGATCCAAAATACTTTGTGCCTGAGCTTTTGTCTTTCGGCTTATACGCTCTGCCTCTTCACGAGCCTTTTCAATCTCTTTTTCAGCCTCTTTTTTTGCCTTTTCAATGATGCTGTTTGCCTTTTCTCGCTGTCTGCCTGCATATGCCTTTGTGTCGTTCGCCTCTTTCAGTCGTCTTTCAAGTACCTGTCGGCGTTCCTCAAGCTGTTGTATTGTGTCCTCAAAACGGCGACTTTCACTGCTTACAAGCTGTTTTGCGTTGTCGATAATTTCCTCGGAAAGTCCCAGCCTTTTGCTTATTGCAAATGCGTTACTCTTGCCGGGAACACCGATTAACAGCTTGTATGTAGGCCTGAGAGTTTTAACATCAAATTCACAGCAACCGTTTTCTACGCCCTCTGTGGTGATTGCAAATTCCTTAAGCTCGGCATAGTGGGTGGTGCATTGTATCTTTGCTCCCTTTGCCTTTAACTTTTGCAGAATTGCAACGGCAAGTGCCGCACCCTCAACAGGGTCGGTTCCTGCACCAAGCTCGTCTATCAGCACAAGAGAATATCTTGACGCCTGGTCAATAATTCCAATGATGTTTGTCATATGAGCCGAGAATGTGGAAAGGCTCTGTTCAATGCTCTGCTCGTCACCAATATCAACCAAAATCTTTTTGAAAACCGATATTTCACTTTCGTCACCACAGGGGAGCATAATTCCCGACATAGCCATAAGAGTCAAAAGTCCTGTGGTTTTCAGGGAAACAGTTTTACCGCCTGTGTTAGGTCCTGTGATTACAAGTGTGGTGTATTCTCTGCCCAAGGAAATGTCAACAGGAACAACATTGTCCTTGTCAATTAGGGGATGACGAGCTTTTTTCAGGTTGATACAGCCCTCGTCATTGATAATGGGAGTGGTCGCCTTCATTTTGTAGGCTAAATTGCCCTTTGCAAATACAATGTTAAGGTCGATAAGGTTTTCGTAGCTACCGATTATTGAATCGGCACAGTCCCCCGCCATACCTGAAAGCTCAAGCAAAATTCTTTCGATTTCCTCCTGCTCCTTATTCCTCAGCATACGGATGTCGTTGTTCGCCTGTACAACACCCATTGGCTCAATAAATACAGTCTGTCCGCTGCCGGAGGTGTCGTGTACCAGACCGGGGATGTTTCCCCTACATTCAGCCTTTACAGGAACAACAAATCGTCCATCCCTTTGGGTGATAACCTTGTCCTGCAAATATTTTGAGTAGCTTGACCCGTGGACAATTTTGTCAAGAACCTCCCTTGCCTTTGAGGAGGCTGTCCTTATCTTTCGGCGAATGTCCGAAAGTGTGGGGGAGGCTTTGTCGGAAATTTCGTCCTCGGCAATAATTGCGTCACTTATTTTGTCCTCCAAAAATTTGTTGGGCATAAGGCGGTTAAAGTATTTGTCAAGGGTGCTTTGTCTGTCGTCACTTGCGTTTCTCCATTGCTTTAGAGAACGGATAACACGCAGTACCTCACCAATCCTTAAAAGCTCAAGTGGTGACAGTCCTGCACCTGCCTGAGCCCTTTTTAAAGATGATGATGTGTCCTTTAGCGAGCCAAAGCTTGGTGTGCCGAATTTACCGATAAGGCAGTATGCGTCGTCGGTTTCCTGCATCAAGGCTTGTGCCTCTTCCTTGGAGAATACAGGCTTTATGTTCATAGCCTGTTCCCTTGCGTCAGGGAATGTACACTCCCTGCTTAAAAGTTCAAGTATTTTATCAAATTCAAGTGATTTAAAATGTTTGTTCATAGCTTTATACTCTTATAAAAATCAAGTGTTTTGTAGTGTCTTTCTGTTTGGCATATCACATATTCTTCCGATGCCCTGTTCAGCTGTTCAAGTCCTTCTTCGCCTAAAGAAAATGCAAACAGCTTGCTGTCATCTGCGTAAATAGTGTGACGAAGTGCAGTAATTGCACCTCTGTCAAGGGCAATGCTCTTTGGCAGGCTGTCCTGACTTGTGCAGTGGTTGCAGTAAAGTGTGCCTGTCTGTGGGATAAAAAAGAACAATTCCCTGTCGTATTCGCCACAACTACTGCACATTGTAAGGTCGGGCATATATCCGCAAATGGATAAAAGCCTCATTTCAAAGCAGGGCTTTATCAAATCTCCGGAGCGTTTGCCTGTTGAAAGCAGGTAAAGTGAGTTCAGTATAAGGGAAAGTGCCTGCTCATTTTTTTCTCCAAAGACCAGTACGCTTTGGATAAGCTCGGAAAAATACTGGGCAAGGCACATATTTTCTACACTTTTACCAAGGGCAAAAAACTGCTGTTTTGCCTTTGCCTCGCTTATTGTGTATGTATCCCCGACTTTGCTGTCAATTAAGCAAAGTCGGGAGTAGGTGAAAAGCTGAGTTCCGGCGCAGTTTTGACTTTTGATATTTTTTGCACCCTTAGCAAAGCCTTTCACAAGTCCTTTTTCAACGGTTAGGGCTGTAATTAGCTTGTCACCCTCACCTATATTCTGTTCTTTCAGTATAAGCCCCTCTGTCAGAGTCTTCATTTCCCTTTTCAAGCTCCTTGCCGGCATTCTTGGCTTGTTGTACAGAAAGATATGCCAGGTAATCATTCACATGGCCTGTTTGCATAAAGTAGTTCCATGCGTCAGTTTCATTCATAAATATCACCCTTATTATTATTTTACGGTGATATTTCTTTTATGGTCTGTAAATTATGGAATCACTGAAAATCGTTTTGGTCAAAGCCGAAGCTTCTCATAAGATTTTCCTTGTTTCGCCAGTCCTCCTTAACCTTTACCCAGGTTTTCAGGTTTACCTTGCAGTTAAAGAAGTTTTCCATATCCTGGCGGGCATATGTGGAAATTTTCTTAAGCATAGAGCCTTTTTTTCCGATAAGTATGCCCTTGTGGGTATCTCTTTCGCAGTAAATTGTTGCGTCAATGTCCATCAGGTTTTTGTCCTCACGCATTTTCATTCTTTCAATGACAACAGCAGTTCCGTGGGGGATTTCCTTTTCAGTAAGGCGGAGTATTTTTTCCCTAATCATTTCCGATGCAAGTACCTTTTCAGGTTGGTCTGTAAGTGCGTCGTCAGGGAAAAAGTGACCGCCCTCTGAGGTGAATTTTTTAAGTTCTTCCTTAAGTTCGTCAAGTTTGTCACCTGTTTCGGCAGATACCGGCACAATGGCGTCAAAGTCAAAAATGCTTGTGTAGCTTATGATTTGTTCAAGTAGCTTTTCCTTGTCGTTAATCGTATCGGTTTTGTTGATTGCCAAAACACAGGGCAAACCCATCTTCTTAACCTTTTCAATTAAAAGTTTTTCGTTTTCTCTGATGTCCTGACAAGCCTCTGTTACCAAAAGACAGGCGTCTACCCCGGCAACAGACTCGTTTATTGAACGCACCATATAGTCGCCCAAGGAATTTTTTGGCTTGTGCATACCGGGAGTGTCAAGGAATACAAGCTGATTTTCCCCCTCTGTCAGCACACCCATAATCCTTGTGCGTGTTGTCTGTGGCTTTGAAGAAACTATGGCAACCTTTTGCCCTAAAAGTTTATTTAATATTGAGCTTTTGCCCACATTCGGTCGTCCTATTATAGCTATAAAAGCGGATTTATCCTTAGTGTTCATAACCCTTCTCCTTTACTAAGCTCTATTTATTATAAATCAATTTTTGCTGTTATGCAATATTTCGAATGTTTACTCATTGTTTGTAAAAAATATAAAAATAAGAGAAACAATTATTGTCACCACAAGGGAAAGTATTGCACTTGGATATGAGAGATAAAAATTCAGTATAAACAGGAATTTATCCCTGTTGCCAAAGATGATTATACCGTTTGCAAAAGCAAATAAAGCCGATACCAAAACACATCCCGAGGATATATCCTTTGTGATTTTTATTAAAGGGTGAAATGATGGCTGAACAAAGTCACAAAGGCTTTCCACAGCGGTGTTTATAAGCTCAAAACCTATTACAGATGACGCTGTAAGCAGTGTGATGCACCATAAAGCCCTTGTAAGACTGTATAAAAAGCCGAAGAAAACCACATAAAAACACGCCACAAGGTGAAAACGCAGATGGCTTTCTGTCCTGATGGCGTGGCAAATACCCTCTATTGCAACAACAAATCTGTTTACCTCTCTAAACACATTAACAGCTCTGTTCCTATGAAGGATAAGCCCTGTGCTGAGAAGTTGTATTAGGTATTAGTATTACTCCTCTGCAATGTAGCTTATGCTTGCAGGCAGACCAAGCTGATCCATAACAAGCTCTTCCTTTTCCCTCATATGTACTCTGTCAAGAGGCTCAATGTGGTCGTAGCCCAAAAGGTGGAGTACGCTGTGAGCGGTGAGGTAGCCAACCTCCCTTTGCAGAGAATGACCGTAAATATTTGCCTGTTCCATTGCTTTTTCCATAGATATTACAACATCACCAAGGATAAAAGCGCCTGTTTCGGGGTCTTTGTCCCATACTCCGTTTTCACCCATTGGGAAGGACAAAACATCAGTTTCTGTGTCCTTGTCCCTGTACTGGGCGTTAAGCTCCCTTATTCCTTGATTGTCAACGAAAGTAACGCTAACCTCGGCAGAGCCCTGAAAATTTTCCATCCTTAGTACAGCGTTGCAGGTTCTTCTTACCAGCATTCTAAGCCCTGTCGGTATTTTAACTGTCTTTTGTTTGTTTGTGATGATAACTTTAATCTTATTTTCTGTCATTTTTTCTCGTCTCCTCCGTCTTAGCGTACGCTTTTATAATATCCTGAACAAGGTGATGTCTTACAACATCCTTTTCGTTAAATGTAATATGCTTTATATCGTCTATATCTTTCAGAACTTTAATGCAGTCCTTAAGTCCGCTTCTAGCGCCTGAGGGCAGGTCAATTTGGGTTACATCCCCTGTGATTACCATTTTGGAGTTGAACCCAAGCCTTGTGAGAAACATTTTCATCTGTTCCCTTGTGGTATTTTGAGCTTCGTCCAAAATTATAAAGCTGTCGTCAAGTGTTCTGCCCCTCATATATGCCAGTGGAGCAACCTCAATGTTCCCACGCTCAACATACTTGTTGTATGTTTCTGCACCCAGCATATCAAACAGTGCGTCATACAGCGGTCTAAGGTATGGGTCAACCTTGCTTTGTAAGTCCCCGGGCAAAAATCCCAGCTTTTCCCCCGCCTCAACAGCAGGCCTTGTAAGGATAATCCTGTTTACCTGTTTTGCCCTGAAGGCTGTTACCGCCATAGCCACCGCAAGGTAGGTCTTGCCGGTGCCTGCCGGTCCAACCCCAATGGTGATGGTGTTCTTTGCAATGCTTTGGCAATATCTCTTTTGCCCCAAGGTCTTTGGCTTTACAGGCTTTCCCTTGCTTGTGATACAGATGCAGTCTGTGGAAAGCTCCTGTATCTTGTCCTCACTGCCCTCGTTAACAAGGCTCATACAGTAGCGAATGTTTTGCTCGCTAAGGCTTTCGCCCTTGTTAATAAAGCTTAGCAGATTGTCGATAACCTTAACAGCCTTGCTTACCTTTTCGGCTTCACCGGAAATTTTCAGCTCGCTGTCACGGCAGATTATATGAACTCCGTATTCTTTTTCTATCATTTTGATGTTTTCATCAAAACTTCCGAACAGCGCCACAGCGTGTTCCATTCTGTCAATACTGATTATTTGTTCCAAAAATAATCCTCCATTTGTTTTGTACTACAAAATTATACCACATTTTTTAGTGTTTTTCACCAAAAATTTTTGATGTGTTATAATTTTGTCAATTTCGCTAACTGAGAAAGTCTAAAACTATTTACAGTGGTTATTTTTACTATATAAAATCCAAAATAAAGCCAAAAAATGTGTATTTAGGGGGGATTTAAAACTCTGTTAAAAATTAATTTACATCCTATTCACATAAAGGGCGAAGAATATTTACATTTGTGTTAAACGAAACGGGACAAATATTCTACCTGTTATTTTGCCCTGATTTGCGTGGCTAAATACAAAAATTTAAAGGTTTTAGCAGATATTTTTTTTGAAATAAATATGTAGTTATAGGTATTGACAAGGAGTAACTGTTGTTGTATAATAGCACTGCTGTAAAGAAAAAAACTTTACACACGAAAGGCAGAGCGTTATGGAAAAGAATATGGAGCTTTCTCTACTTTTGGACTTTTACGGTGAATTGCTTAGTGAAAAGGTGAGGAAGGCAACTGAACTGTACTATAATGACGACCTTTCTCTTTCGGAGGTTGCCGAGGATATGGGAATCACCCGACAGGGCGTGAGGGACCTTATCAAACGAGCAGAGGGCAACCTTTACGGATATGAACAAAAGCTGGGACTTTACAAAAGATTTTTGGAAATGCAAAAAGGACTTGGCACCCTTAAGGACAGCCTTGAAAAAACAAAATCCCTTTTAGATAATGAAAAAGAGCAGTCTGAAATTGACAGCGAAATTTCAGATATGATTGCTTTGGTAGATAAACTTATTAAAGAAGACAGGAGGTAGGTTATGGCATTTGAAGGTCTTTCCGACAAGCTGAGCAACGCCTTTAAAAAGCTTAGAAACAAGGGTAAGCTTAGCGAAAGTGATGTAAAAGAGGCAATGAGAGAGGTGCGTCTGGCACTTCTTGAGGCTGATGTTAACTACAAGGTTGCAAAGAACTTTACAAACAGAGTGACAGAAAGAGCCATAGGACAGGATGTTATGGAAAGCCTGACTCCTGCTCAAATGGTAATCAAAATAGTAAACGAAGAGCTTACTTCCCTTATGGGCGGAGAGGAGGAGCGAATTAAATTCGCCTCAAAGCCACCCACAGTAATTATGATGTGCGGTCTTCAGGGTAGCGGTAAAACTACCCACAGCGGTAAGCTTGCCCTTATGCTGAAAAAGCAGGGCAGAAGACCACTTCTTGTAGCCTGTGATATTTACCGTCCTGCCGCCATTGAACAGCTAAAGGTTGTGGGTGAAAAGGCAGGTGCGCCTGTTTTTGAAATGGGCAAGAAAAACCCTGTAAAAATCGCAAAAGAGGCTATTAAGCACGCCAAGGACTACGGAAATGATGTAGTTATTCTTGATACAGCAGGTCGTCTGCATATTGATGAAGAGCTGATGGACGAGCTTAAAAATGTTAAGGCAGAGGTTTCTCCTGACGAAATTTTGCTTGTTATCGACTCAATGACAGGTCAGGACGCAGTAAATGTGGCTAAGTCCTTTAACGAAACCCTGGAAATTTCCGGTGTTATCCTTACAAAGCTTGACGGCGACACCCGTGGCGGTGCTGCAATTTCCGTCAAGGAGGTTACAGGCAAGCCCATTAAGTTCTGCGGTACAGGCGAAAAGCTTGAGGATTTAGAGGTTTTCCACCCCGACAGAATGGCAAGCAGAATCCTTGGTATGGGGGATGTGCTCACCCTCATTGAGGATGTTGAGGCAAAGCTGGATGAAAAGAAGGCAGAGGAAGTTGCCAAAAAGATGCTCCAAAACAAGATGGACTTTAACGATTTGCTCCAGCAGTTTGAGCAGATTAAGAAGATGGGTCCGCTAAAGGGTATCTTGGGCAAAATCCCCGGACTTGGCAAACAGCTTGAAAATGCAGACATAAATGACAGACAGATTGACTGGTGTGAGGCAATCATACTATCTATGACACCTGCCGAAAGGGAAAAGCCAAGCCTTATTAACGCAAGTCGCAAAAAGCGAATTGCAGCAGGCTCCGGCAGAAAGGTTGAAGAGGTAAACAGGCTTTTAAAACAGCTTGAGCAAATGCAAAAGATGATGAAGCAGTTTACAGGCAAGGGCAAAAAGGGCAAACGCCGCGCTATGATGAAGGGTATGCCTAATCTTGGAGATTTAGGCAACCTTGAAAATATGGGCGGTAACGGTATGCCACCAATGGGCGGTGGAGGATTCCCGTTTTAACAGCTATTAACCAATTTGTTTTGGTGATATAG
>JBJEOZ010000076.1:0-8565 GCA_051880975.1 Ruminococcus sp. | reverse complement strand
TGGGCAAATTCGGTGCGGAGCAACAGCACCACGTGCTAAATGCTATTTTCAGTATGGGCCCTCCGGCTGTTATAATCACAAGGAATATGCTCCCCACAAATGCGTTGCTTATTGCCGCCGAGGAATGTGGTGTTCCTGTGCTGAAAACCTCAGAAACCACCAGTGAGCTTTCCGCAAATCTTATTTCATATCTTAGCAACGAACTTGCCCCAAGAATTACCCGTCACGGTGTTCTTGTGGAGGTTTACGGTGAGGGTTGTCTTATCACAGGTGACAGCGGTGTTGGTAAAAGTGAAACAGCCATCGAGCTTGTTAAGCGTGGACACCGTCTTGTGGCTGACGACGCTGTTGAAATCCGCCGTACATCAAAGAAAACCCTTGTGGGAACATCCCCCGAAAATATCCGTCACTTTATCGAGCTTAGAGGTATCGGCATAATCAACGCAAGGCGTATCTTCGGTATGGGTGCTATCAAGCAAAGTGAAAAAATTGATATGGTTATCAATATGGAAATTTGGGACCCTAACCGTGCATATGATAGAATGGGACTTGACAGCGAGTACACCGAAATTTTAGGTGTAAATGTTCCCGTAACAACAATTCCTGTTCGCCCCGGTCGTAACCTTTCAATGATTATCGAGGTTGCCGCTATGAACAACCGTCAGAAGAAGATGGGCTACAATGCCGCAATGGAGCTTTTGGAAAACTTGGGTATGAGCGTTCAGGAAGAGGATGTTCAAAAAATCAAGGTAGATACAGGCTTGGGAGATTAATGTTTTGGAGAAGAATATGGAGAAATTTTTTGGTTTTCTAAAGGATAACCACATAGATTACATTTGCGACGAACCTATGAAGAACCACACCACCTTTAAGGTTGGGGGTAACGCACAGGTTTTTGTCACAGTAAATAGTAAGGAAGAGCTTTCTTCCCTGATGAAGTATATCAGTAAGGAAAGTTTACCTTATTTTGTATTGGGAAAAGGCAGTAATTTACTTGTTTCCGACAGCGGAATAAAAGGTGCTGTAATCACCCTTGACGGTGAATTTTCAGAGATAAGAATTGAGGACAATAACTGCATTTTCGCAGGTGCCGGAGCGTCCCTTATGAAGCTTTGCAGAATTGCACAGGAAAACAGTCTTTCAGGACTTGAATTTGCCTACGGTATTCCCGGCTCTGTGGGCGGAGCTGTGTTTATGAATGCCGGTGCCTACGGCGGAGAGATGAAGGACTGCCTTGTTTCTGCCGACTACATCACCCCACAGGGGGAATTTGGCACTTTTACAAAAGATGAGCTTAACCTTGGTTACAGAACTTCTGTTTTTAAGGATAAGAATTACATCATCACATCTTGTACCCTTAGCCTAAAAGAGGATAACAAGGATATTATCAAAGAAAAAATGGATGAACTCCTTGGCAGAAGAAAGTCAAAACAGCCACTTGAATACCCTTCGGCAGGAAGTACCTTCAAAAGACCAGAGGGCGCTTTTGCCGGCACACTTATTGAGTCCTGTGGATTAAAGGGCTTCACCGTTGGCGGTGCCTGTGTATCCGAAAAACACGCAGGCTTTATAGTCAACAAAGGCGGTGCAACCTTTGAGGATATTGACGCACTAATCAAGGAAGTACAGAAAAAGGTTAAGGATGAAACAGGATATTTTCTTGAAACCGAGGTGATTAGAATATAATGGAGCTTTTAATCATTTCAGGAATGTCAGGAGCAGGTAAGTCAACGGCCCTTAGGGCGGTTGAGGATATTGGCTACTACTGTGTTGACAATATGCCACCAATGCTACTTGGTAAATTCTACGATTTGTGTCAGCAGTCAAACGATAAAAGGATGAAAAAATGTGCTGTTGTCATCGATATAAGAAGTACCTCTGCATTTACAAACCTTTACGAGGATATTCAGAAAAATTCCTCCCACGGAAGAAAGTTTAAGATACTTTTCCTTGATGCAAAGGTAGAAACACTTATAACAAGGTTTAAAGAAACAAGAAGAACTCATCCTTTGGCTGATATTGTTGAGGACCGTTCTGTTGAAAGAGCAGTAAAAAAAGAAAAGGCTCTTCTTGACCTTGTAAAATCCCATGCCGACTATATTGTCGACACGACCTATATGTCACTGAAACAGCTTAGAGAAAGGGTAATAGGACTATTTTCAACAAGTACATCAGGAAGTATGAAAGTGTCCGTTATGTCCTTTGGCTTTAAGTACGGAATCCCCCTTGAGGCTGATGTGGTGTTTGATGCAAGATGCCTTATTAATCCATACTACATTCCCGAGCTGAAAAATTTAACAGGTCTTGACAAGTCTGTACGGGAATATGTTATGAAAGAGGAAACAAGTCAAATGTTCCTTGAAAAAATCCTCAGTATGCTTGATTTTTCACTTCCTCTCTACCAAAAAGAGGGCAAAAGTGAGCTTGTAATCGCTGTGGGCTGTACAGGTGGAAAGCACCGTTCAGTAACCCTTGCCCGCAAAATTCATTCACATCTTCACGAAGAGGGTTATCCCGTAATTATTTCACACAGAGATATTAATAAACAGTAAGGAAGATTACTATGTCTTTTTCCTTTGATACAAAAAAGGAACTTTGCCTTTTACCCCTTTCGGACAAAAGCCAGATGCACTCTTTGTGCTACGGAATGCTCCTTTTTTCAAAGAAATTTACATATAAAGAGATTGTTTTCACCACCGAGAACAAATATATCGGCGATAAGCTTGAGGAAATCCTCACACTTCTCTACGCCCCTGTTTTGGAGAAATCATCAGGACTTAGGGTTCGTAGCTCTCAAAACCATCTCATAACAATGAAGATACTTTACGAGAACGACTCAAACCGTATTTATGAAAGCTTTGGTTACTCCAAGGATGAAGTTTCCCTCCGCATAAACAGGGCAAATATTTCAAATGACGGTCAGCTTTCAGCCTTTCTAAGAGGTGTTTTCCTTTCCTGCGGAAGTGTCACAAACCCGGAAAAAGGCTATCATATTGAGTTTAAAGTGCCTTACCGCAACCTTGCAAACGACCTGCTCACACTTCTTTGCGAGGTGGAAAATTGCTCCCTAAGACCAAAGTCGGTAATGCGACAGGGCAAGTTTATCGTTTATATCAAGGACTCGGAGCAAATTGCAGATTTTCTCACATACATCGGAGCATTTACAAGCTCAATGTCGGTGATGAATACAAAGGTGGAAAAACAGGTTCGGAACAATACAGTACGAAAGATAAATTCCGAGCTTCACAACATAAACAAAACAGCCGAGGCATCCGCAAGGCAAATCACAGCAATCAAAAAGCTGATGAAAAGCAAGACCTACAATTCGCTTTCGCCGGAGCTTAAGGAAATTGCAGTTTTAAGGCTTGAAAACCCCGAAATGTCACTTAGAGATTTAGGGGGCTTAACAAAGGACAACATCAGCCGTAGCGGTGTAAATCACAGACTAAAAAAGCTGATGTCACTAATTGAGGACGAGGTGCAGTAATGGATAAAGATATTTCAAAGGATATGACAATAGAAGAATTAAACAGAAAACTCAGGGAGCTACTTTCACTCCTTGAGGATAAATCAATCCCACTAAATAAGGCAATGGAAATCTACAAGGAGTCAGCAATAACCTTGGATTTATGCTATAAAGCCTTGGACAAAGCACAGGGAGAGATTAACGATATTAATGAACAGATTGAAAAAATCCGTCAGTCCCGTGGTGAATTATGATGAACTATATAGAAATGATTGAAAATGAACTTTGGAGCTACCTTCCAACAGATGAAATAACAGAAGAAAGCACCGAAAAGTGCCTTCTCCACTCAATGAGGTATTCCCTTGAGGCAGGAGGAAAGCGTGTCCGCCCAACCTTAGTTTTGCTTTTTGCAAGGCTTTTAGGTGCAGATGAAGAAAAGGGTTTACCCTTTGCCTGTGCAATAGAGATGATACATACATACAGCCTTATTCACGACGATTTACCCTGTATGGACGACGACGATTTACGCCGTGGCAAGCCGTCAAACCACAAGGTTTTTGGTGAAGATACAGCTTTACTTGCAGGTGACGCACTGTTAACACTTGCATTTTCCACCGCCCTTTCCGAAAAGGCAGTTTCCCTTGTAGGTACGGAAAAGGCGCTTAAATGCGGAAGAATACTCGCCGACCTTTCAGGTGCAAAGGGAATGGTAGGAGGTCAGGTTATTGACCTTCAGTCTGAGGGCAAGAAAGTCCCTGCAGAAACTGTTAAACAGATGTACCTGAAAAAGACAGGAGCATTAATCAAAGCCTCCTGTATGATGGGTGCAGTTGTAGGCAGTAACTGTGACAGGGATATTCGCCTTGCAGAACAGTACGGCGAGGCTTTAGGTCTTGCGTTTCAAATCAAGGACGATATACTTGATATTACCTCCAGCGAGGAGGAGCTTGGCAAGCCAATCGGCAGTGACGAAAGCAACGAAAAATCCACCTATGTTTCTATTTACGGTCTTGAAAAATGCCGTGAAATGGTGGAAGAATATACAGAGAAAGCGATTAACGCATTAAGTCAGTTTGAGGGTGACATAACCGCCCTCAGGGATATTGCACTTAAAATGTCAGAAAGAAAGAACTAATATTAATCTTAATACTCCTGATTAATTGGTTCAGAGTAAGGAAATGTCAGAATATACTATTCTATCAAAAATAAACAGTCCTGAGGATTTGCGAAGGCTACCCGATGACAAAATACCACAGCTTTGTGACGAAATTCGCCATAAGCTTGTTGAGGTTGTGTCTGTTAACGGTGGTCATCTTGCCTCAAATTTAGGTGTTGTAGAGCTTACAATAGCACTTCACAAGTATTTTAAAACACCTCACGACAGCATAGTTTGGGATGTAGGCCACCAGTCCTACACCCACAAAATGCTTACAGGCAGATTTGACAAAATCGACACCATCCGCACCAAGGGCGGTCTTTCAGGCTTTCCAAAACGCAGTGAAAGTAATTATGACGACTTCAACACAGGCCACAGCAGTACCTCGATTTCTGCCGCATACGGTATGTCACAGGCAAAGCAAATCAAAGGGGACAAGTCCTATACCATTGCCGTAATAGGGGATGCGTCCTTTACGGGCGGTATGTCCTTAGAGGCGTTTAACAACGCAGGACGATACGGCAAAAAATTCATAGTTGTGCTTAACGACAACAAAATGTCAATCAGCAAAAATGTTGGTGCATTTGCAAAATATCTAACCAAAGTTAGGGTAAACCCTTGGTACCTTAGGCTTAAAAATAAAACAGAGAAATTCCTTGTTCGTATCCCTTATTTTGGCAAAGAAATAGTAAAATTCCTAATGGGTTCAACCAACCAAGTGAAAAAACTGGTGTATAAGGATACATTCTTTGACAACTTCGGCTACACCTACTTTGGACCTGTTGACGGTCACAACATTGAGGATATGGGCAACGCATTTGAAGCCGCCAAAAAGCTTGACGGACCTGTTCTTATCCATGTTGTTACCAAAAAGGGCAAGGGCTATGAATTTGCCGAAAAGGACCCAAAGCATTTTCACGGTATCAATAAATTTAACATAGAAACAGGTGAAAGTCCTCAAAGCAAAGAGAGCTTTTCGTCAGTCTTTGGAGAATATATGTGCAATATTGCCTCCAAGGACAAGAGGATTTGTGCGATCACAGCGGCAATGACGCCGGGTGTCGGTCTTGACAAATTCTGCAAGGAATACAAAGAGAGATTTTTTGATGTAGGTATTGCCGAGCAACACGCAGTAACCTTTGCAGGCGGTCTTTCCGCCAAGGGTATGGTGCCGGTGTTTGCAGTTTACAGCACATTCCTCCAAAGGGCATACGACCAGCTTTTACACGATATAGCTATGCAAAAGCTACACGCTGTCATAGCCATTGACAGAGCAGGAATAGTTGGTGACGACGGAGAAACACATCAGGGCGTTTTTGATGTTCCGATGCTAAACTCCTTTCCAAACACCACAATCTATTCACCCTGTTACTTTGAAGGACTGCTCAAATGCCTCAACGAGGCTGTGTATCACAAGGATAGCCTTGTAGCTGTCCGTTATCCAAAGGGAGGAGAAATGTTCCGACCAAAGGATTATACAGAAATTTCCGTTGACTACGACTTTTACGGAAATACCTCCTGTGACACACTCATTGTCACCTACGGCAGACTATTCTCCAACTGTTGCGAGGCTAAGGAAATCCTTAGTGACAAGGGTAAAGATGTTTGCATCCTAAAGCTAAACCGCATAAAACCTTTGCCTGAGGAAGCACTTTTAAATTCCCTAAGCTTTGAAAATATCCACTTTTACGAAGAGGGTATGCTCAACGGTAGCATAGGTTACAGCTTTAACACAAAGCTGTGCGAAAATGGTTTTAGGGGCAATATGGAAATTCACGCAATTAATGACGAGTTTGTCACCCACCAAACTGTTGAACAGGCATTTTTACAGCTTGGTTTTGACACCCAAAGTATAGTAAAGGATATTTTAGAAAAAATATGAAAAAGCGACTTGATGTACTGGTTTACGAAAAAGGCTTTTGCGAGTCAAGAGAAAAGGCAAAGGCAATAATAATGTCAGGCAAGGTGTATGTTGACAATCAAAAGGCAGACAAATGCGGAACTCAGTATGACGAAAAGTGTAAAATAGAAGTCAGGGGAGAAACCCTAAAGTATGTTTCAAGGGGCGGTTTAAAGCTTGAAAAGGCTATGGAAAATTTTGACTTATCCCTTGAGGGCAAAATCACAATGGATATAGGTGCCTCAACAGGCGGTTTCACCGATTGTATGCTCCAAAACGGTGCCAAAAAGGTGTATTCCATTGATGTTGGCTACGGTCAGCTTGCTTGGAAACTTCGCTCCGACAGCCGTGTTGTTAATATGGAAAGAACAAACTTTAGGAATGTTACAGATGAGCAAATCCCTGACAAAATCGACTTTTTTTCCATAGATGTTTCATTCATCTCACTAAAACTCCTGTTGCCTGTCGCACGAAATCTACTTACAGATGATGGGGAGGCTGTTTGCCTGATAAAGCCACAGTTTGAGGCTGGACGAGAAAATGTAGGCAAAAAGGGTGTTGTCCGTGACCCGAATGTCCATAAAGCAGTTGTAAAGGATATTGTTGAATTTTGCCTTAACAACGGCTACTCTGTTTTGGACTTGGATTTTTCTCCGGTAAAAGGTCCCGAGGGAAACATTGAATATCTTGTACATCTCAAAAAGAGCGACAGTCCAATGCTTTTAACAGATACAGACCCTGACGAACTTGTGGAAGTGTCCCACAGCGAACTATCAAAATAAGGTGTTTTTATGAAAATATGTCTAAAGGTAAACATAGAAAAATCAAATGCAGTTGAATGTGCCAAGGATATTATCCACCTGTTGACACGAAACGGTGCAGAAATACTTATGAAAAGGGATGCAAGGGAGCATTTTGACTATTTTGGGGGTATCACATATTATGACCACGATGACGAACTTTTTGCCTCAGCCGAAAAAGCGATTACAGTAGGCGGTGACGGTACAATTATCCACAATGCCCGTCACGCAGCCGAGAATAACATTCCAATAGTAGGTGTAAACTGCGGTCGACTTGGCTTTGCCGCCGAGATTGAACCATCAGAAATCAAAACCCTCCTTCGCCTGCTTGATGATGATTACAAGATTAACAAGAGAATGGTCATTGATGTGACGGTTGTAAAGAAGAACGAAACTAAGACCTATTCCTGCATTAATGACGCAGTAATTTCCCGTGGTCAGCTTTCCCGAATTATAGATATGTACCTCTATGTTGACGGCGAAAGGACAACCCATTACAGAGCAGACGGACTTATTTTTGCAACTCCCACAGGCAGTACAGCCTACTCTCTGTCAGCAGGCGGACCTGTTGTTGAGCCTTGTATGGACTGCGTTGTATTAACCCCAATTTGCCCTCATTCTTTGGCTGACAGAACAGTAATTTTCAACGGTAATTCCGTACTTTCTGTAAGTGCCGAAAGCTATGCAGACAACAACAAAAGCTATCTTACCATTGACGGTCAAATTGTTGTTCCCCTCACAAGTGAAGACCGAGTTATCATTAAAAAGTCAGATTATGTACTAAAAATGATTTCATTTAAAAACAGGAATTTCTATCGTCAGGTTAGTGAAAAACTTAAGGAGCGTGACGAATAATGAAGTCCGGCAGACACGAAAAAATAATTGAGCTTGTAAATAATTACGACATAAATACCCAGGAAGAACTGCTTGCAAGGCTGAATGACGCAGGCTTTTCAGCCACCCAAGCCACAATTTCAAGGGATATAAAGGAGCTTAGAATTCTCAAAACCCTAAACCCACAGGGCAAATATTGCTACACCACAGGGGGCAGAAATTCCCTTGACAAAACAACAGGCTTTGAAAATCTGTTCAAGTCCTCTGCAAAGATGGTTGACTGTGCCGAAAACATTGTAGTCCTTAAGACAATGAGCGGTATGGCACAGGCTGTTTGTGCATCTCTTGATAATTTAGAAATGGAAAACATTGTAGGCACAATAGCAGGTGACGACACAATTTTTATTGT
>JBJEOZ010000075.1:0-8583 GCA_051880975.1 Ruminococcus sp. | reverse complement strand
GGAATCAACATATGAATGAAACTCATCGTCATCATCCACTATCACTCCAAAAAATGACCAAAAATCATAATAAAAATCTTTGTCCTTAATGTTGTCGTAATAATAATACTCTACACCAAAAAGACCTTTTTGGCAAGTAATATCAATGCTGTCACCTATATTAGTGCCTTTGGATTTTTTATAGTCAACACCAAAAGTCAAGTCCTTATACTCGTCATTTTTCGCAGTTATCTCCAAACTGTATTTCAAAGAACGATTAGAACTTGCACTTTTATCTGTGACAGTAGCAGTTATTATTTTTTTATCACTAAAATCCAATCTAACATTTACAAAGCTTAGCATTGATAAAAGCAATAATCCCGAACAAATAATCGTAACAATGAAATTCTTAAGATTTATTTTATGCTTTAATACTTTTGTTTCGATAATACAGCATAATGCTCCCACAGCGACACCCATTGCGATGTAATGTATTACATAAGTATTATTAAAATACGATACTCCAAAAGCATCCCCTAAGTAAAAGAATGTAATCAAATTTGCTAAATAAATGAAAAGTACTTTTACGCCCTTTATTTCAGGGATAAGTCTATAAAATAAAAGAGCCAAAAGATTGACTAAGGAAATAACAGTTACAAGTATTCCTGTAAATATGTTTAAAAAGGATTTATCTATAATAAGTATTATGATTTCAGCGATAATGCAAGTTATTAGTAATATGTATGTTTTTGTTTTAGACATTTTTTCCTCTGTGTTTCTATTATGTTGTCCTTTGGTTTGGACGACAGGACTTGACAATGTGTGAAATTGACTTCTTATGTACGATATGTTTATCTATAATGTTGATAGTATATATAAATAATAACACATTGATAGAATTTACTCAATAAAATATAAAGTGAAAAGGCACAAGTGCATTCAAACTCGTGCCTTTTTGTTGTGGAATGGAAAATAGAAAAATTTGGTCGAGCAGATAGGTGTGCTTAAACAAAACACTTTTCTGCCCGACCGAAATATTAATAATCACGAATATATGCCACTACAAAGGTATAATCTCTGCCGAATAATTCGTTTAGTATTTCAAGACTTTTTCAAAATCAGTTTTTTCCTCTGTTTACATACTTTGTATGTAAAAGCTTATGTGCTCTGGGCTTGCCGGGAGCGTCAAAAAATTCATCGTAAATTGTCTTGATAATCGGACTTTCGTCACTGCATCTGTACTTACACTGCTTATCGTAATCGTAGAGAGCCTTTGAACGGATAGCCTTTAAATCAACATAGTTTCTTACGCTGTCGCTCTGAACAGGTTGACCGCCACCGTTGATACAGCCACCGGGACAAGCCATAATCTCAACCATCTGATAGTCAGCTTCGCCCTTCTTAATCTTCTCAATAAGCTTTCTTGCGTTTCCAAGTCCTGAAGTAACAGCAACCTTTACCTCAATGCCTGCAACGTTGTACTTTGCCTCTCTGATTTCCTGAGGACCTCTTACCTCGGTAAACTCAATCTTCTTGAATGAGCCGTCAAGCATTCTTGCCGCAGTACGCAGAGCAGCCTCAAGTACTCCGCCTGTTGCACCGAAGATTGCACCGCCGCCTGTTGCCTTGTTGAACGGAGCATCGTAGTCCTCGTCGTCCATATCCTCAAGCTTGATGCCTGCGCCCTTAATCATCTTTGCAAGCTCTCTTGTAGTGAGTGCTACATCAACATCGTCAAAGTCGAATGTGCGCAGTTCGGGACGAGTAGCCTCAAACTTTTTAGCCGTACAGGGAATAACGCTGACAACAAACATCTTTTCGGGGTCAAGACTATATTTCTGAGCATAGTAGCTCTTAAGAACTGCACCGAACATACCCTGAGGAGATTTGCAACTTGAAAGGTGGGGAATCATTTCGGGATAGTAATGCTCAACAAACTTAACCCAACCGGGACAGCAGGAGGTGAACATTGGGAGGGTTTCCTTGCGTGTGATTCTCTCAACAAGCTCGTTTGCCTCCTCAAGAATTGTGAGGTCGGCAGTGAAGTCCATATTAAACACCTTGTCAACGCCCAGTCTGCGGATTGCAGAAACCATTTTGCCCTCAACATTTGTGCCGATTGGCATACCGAAGCTTTCGCCCAGAGTAGCCTTGATTGACGGGGCTGTGTAGAAAATAACCTGCTTGTCAGGGTCGGAAATAGCGTTCCACACCTCGTCAATTTGGCTCTTTTCGTTGAGCGCACCAACAGGACAGCTTACAATACACTGTCCGCAGCCAACGCAGGGAGAGTCGCCCAGACCCTTTTCAAAAGCACATCCAACATGCACCTTAAATCCACGCTTGATAGGTCCGATAACCGAAACGCTCTGTACATTCTTGCAGGCAGCAACACAGCGCATACACTGAATACACTTGTTGTTGTCACGCACAATGTAGGGGGACTCATCGTCAATTTCATAAATAGGCTCTTCAGCCTTGAATCTGTCTTCGTCAACGCCGTAGTCAAAAGCAAGCTTCTGAAGCTCGCAGTTGTTACCTCTTACGCAGGAAAGGCACTTTTTATGGTGTGTAGAGAGGATAAGCTCAATAGTAGTTTTTCTTGAAGCTCTTACCTTTGGAGTATTTGTGAATACCTCCATTCCTTCCTCAACAGGATAAACGCACGAAGCGATAAGACCTTTTCTGCCCTTTACCTCAACAACGCAGACACGGCATGCGCCTATGCAGTTGATGTCCTTAAGATAGCAAAGGGACGGAATTTCAATTTTTGCCACCTTTGCCGCCTGTAAAATAGTGTAGTTGCTCGGCACCTCAACAGGGATACCGTTTATTTTAAGATGTACCATATCCATAGTTATCCCTCCTTAATGTGTGTAGATTGCGCCGAACTTGCAGTTTTTCATACAAAGTCCGCACTTGATACACTTATCCTGATCAATAATGTGAGGCTGTTTAACAGTACCCGAAATTGCACCCACAGGGCAGTTCCTTGCACAGAGCGTACAACCCTTACATTTTGCAGGGATAATTTCGTATTTCATAAGTGCCTTGCAGACGCCTGCCGGACAGGTTTTGTCCTTGATGTGGGCGATGTACTCGTCCTTAAAGTAGTTCATTGTTGACAGAACCGGGTTCGGAGCAGTCTGACCCAGTGCGCAGAGCGAAGAAGTCTGCATATGACGAGCAAGCTCGTCAATCTTTTCTAAATCTATCATCTCGCCGTTGCCTGATGTGATTTTGTCCAGGAACTGCAGAAGTCTGCGTGTGCCTACACGGCAAGGTGTACATTTACCGCAGCTTTCGTCAACGGTAAATTCAAGGTAGAACTTGGCAATATCAACCATACAGGTGTCCTCGTCAAGGATAATCATACCACCTGAGCCCATCATTGAGCCAAGGGCAAGCAGGCTGTCGTAATCAATGGGGGTATCAATATGAAGTGCAGGAATACAACCGCCTGAAGGTCCGCCTGTCTGAGCAGCCTTGAACTTTTTGCCGTTGGGAATTCCGCCACCGATTTCTTCAACAATTTCACGCAGAGTAGTACCCATAGGAATTTCAACAAGACCTACATTTGTAATCTTGCCGCCCAGCGCAAATACCTTTGTGCCCGAACTCTTGGGAGTTCCCATAGAAGCAAACCACTTACTGCCGTTTAAGATAATCTGAGCAATGTTAGCATATGTTTCAACATTATTGAGTACGGTAGGCTTGCCGAAAAGTCCCTTGACTGCGGGGAACGGTGGACGAGGACGAGGTTCGCCTCGGTTACCCTCAATGGAAGTCATAAGAGCAGTTTCTTCACCGCAAACGAATGCACCTGCGCCCAGTCTGATTTCCATATCAAAATCAAAGCCTGAGCCGAAAATGTTCTTGCCCAGGAATCCGTACTCCTTAGCCTGGTCAATAGCCTTTTGCAGTCTTTCAACGGCAATGGGATACTCAGCTCTGATATATACAAAGCCGTGATGAGCGCCGATTGCATAACCTGCGATAATCATAGCCTCAATAATACACTGCGGGTCGCCCTCAAGGATTGAACGGTCCATAAATGCACCGGGGTCACCTTCGTCGGCGTTACAGCATACATACTTAACATCGTTTACACTTGCTTTTGCAAAGGACCATTTTCTGCCTGTGGGGAAGCCACCGCCTCCTCTGCCTCGCAGACCTGAAGCTGTAATTTCATTGATAACATCGTCGGGAGTCATCTTTGTCAGCACCTTTGCAAGTGCCTGATAACCGTCAACAGCTATGTATTCATCAATGTTTTCGGGGTCAATTACACCGCAGTTGCGAAGTGCAACTCTGAGCTGTTTTTTGTAGAATGCTGTTTCGGAGAGGGATATAATCGAACCGTCCTCGTGAACAGTTTCCTGATACAAAAGCTCCTTAACAACCTTGCCTTCCTTGAGGTGTTCCTTAACGATTCTTTCTACGCCCTCGGGAGTAGCCTGAGAATAGAAAGCGCCTTCGGGATAGACAATCATAATCGGACCGAGAGAACAAAGACCGAAGCAGCCTGTTCTTACAACAAGGATTTCCTTTTCAAGCCCGTTTGCCTTTAATGCCTTTTCAAGAGCGTCGATTACCTTTTTACTGCCAGAGGAAGTACAGCCCGTACCTCCGCACACAAGCACCTGCTTGCGGTAGCCTGTCTTTTTGGCAAGTTTTTCACCCTCTGTGGCAACAAGCTTTCTTACCTTTACAATCTGTTCGTGTTCTTTTTTAATCTTGTTGAGTTCTTCAAGTTTCACGGCTTATTTGCCCCCTTTCTTAATGTATTTGTCAAGAATTTTGTCAACCTGGTCAACGGTCATTTTTCCGTAAACCTCATCGTCAACCATCATAACGGGAGCAAGTCCGCAGGCACCTACGCAACGGCAGGAATCAATTGAGAACAGTCCGTCGGGGGTGCATTCACCGCTTTTTATGCCGAGTTTTTCTTCAATGGCGGCAAGGATTTTGTCTGCACCCTTTACATAGCACGCCGTACCAAGGCAGACGCTGATTCTGTGCTCACCCTTCGGGGTAAGACTGAACTGGGAATAGAAGGTTGCAACACCGTAAACCTCGCTTAATGAGATTTCAAGACCGTCTGCAACCATCTGCTGCACCTCAATCGGCAGATAACCGTAAATGCCCTGTGCCTCCTGCAAAACTGGAAGCAACGCACCCGGCATATCCTTGTGCTTTGCGATTACATCTTTCAGCTTCCTTTCCTGGGCAATTGTACCCTTGAAGGCGTTAAGAGATGATCCTGTCATTAATATAACCTCCAATACTGATTTTTTAATTTCTGGAAAATTACAGTACACAGCATATTATACAATATTCTTCCTAATATTACAAGTATTTTTATTATTAATTGTTTTTATTTTTTTCTGCGTTATAAATAGATGTGACCGATTTTTGGTATCGGTTTTTTAGTTGCGGGGATATACTGTAATTATTCATTTCTAAAGTTATACTTGATGATTTTTTGGGTGCAAAAAAACAGACAAAAGAGATACAAATTTGAGAACTCTTTTGTCTGTTTGGAGAGGGCATAAAATGATATATTATCAGTCAGAAAATTTCTTTTTAACAATATACGCTATTAAATTTGCAGTTTCTTCAATACCTAAGAAACTGGAGTCTATCAGCATATTTCTTAACTGTCTGTCACCACGGACACTGCCTGTTACATATTTATAGAAGTTGTGTCTGCGTCTGTTTATTTTTGCGATTTTTTCAGACGCTTCCTGTGCGGTGCAGTTTTCTCGCTCAATGATGTGTCTGATACGATATTCGTATGGTGAGTAGATAAACAAGTTAAATACATCATCTCTGTCTCTGAGAACATAGTCGCCGCACCTGCCCACTATAATACAGGATTCTTTCTCTGCCAGTTCTTTGATATAGCTTTTTTGTATTTCAAAAACTTCCTTTGCTGAAACCTTAGGAGGAGTACCGTCAAGTCCGTGTGTGTCGAAGTCTTTAATAGTTTTTTTCTCTATATTTTCATCTAACAAAGCGATAGCGCTGGAGGTAACACCTTTTTTTATTGCAACGCCATCTACGAAATACTTGTCGTAATATTCTACATTAAGCAATTTTGAAAGTTTCTTTGCGATTTCGCACCCGCCACTGCCATATTCTCGTCCAATTGTGATAACAAAATGTTTCATAAACAGCCCTCCGAAGCATTATTAATCGTATATAATTATATACCGTAAAAAATGTCAATGTAAATAATTAATAAGCACCATATATATGGTCAAAATTAGTTATTGTTGGTTTGTAATTTTATCAAAGAGTTGTATTCTGCTACTAATCCCCATTTTTTTATATATGTTGCTTATATGTTTTCTAAGGGTATTAGTAGTGATAACCAGTTCTTCGGATATTTCTTGAGCAGTTTTTTCGGTAACCAATCTTTTTAAAACACACATCTCTCTGCGACTTAATCCATACTTTTCTGCACATTCTTTAATTGAAATTGGAGAAATTGTGTTGTTTTTACCCTTATATAAACATAAGGCAAGGTGGTCTTTGATTGTTTCAAGTACAAACACATCTTCGTATGTAAAGTCTTCTTTGCCTTTTTTTCTGAAAAATGAAATTGTTCCTAAAAATATATCGTTATAGGATATGTTTAGGTGGAGTGAATAGTGCCAGTTGTTTTTTAAGTATATTTTTTTATAGTATTCTGTTGAGGTTCTGAATTTTTCCGGAACTAAGTCACTACTTCGATAAACCATATTTTTGTCAGTAAAGACAATCCCTTCGGAATAATCAAATCTTTTCTGATTTATTATGTATTCGTTAAGTTGATCTTCAGGGTAGTTATATCCAATAGGCTTTGTTAATTGATGAGGATTGTCAGCAGAACTAAGGAAAAAGGCGGCACTGTCAAAGTCAATTAATTCCTTTAATTGAGCAAGTAGATTTGATTGCATCACTGACAGGTTGTCGGTGCTGTACATCTTATAGATTATAGAGTTAAGAATAATCCAGTCGCTGTTTTTAATCATATCTGCTCCTCCATCATAAATTCGGCTGTTCTAAAGATAACTGATTTATATTATTATATCGCAAAAATGAATTTTTGCAACGAAAATCTTGCAAAATGGTAAAAAATAGGTATAAACTAATTAATTTATATTATTTTCTTATTAGCAGGTATAATTTAATAGTATCTTTGAACCATTTATCCCTAAAAACATTGATTTTTTAGAGTTGGAGTGCTATTATCCTTACATCAAAAGTAAATCAGCAAACGAGCAATGGGGCTGCGCTTTATGTGTAGTCCCATTTTATTTAATTTAAACTAATTGGTGGTTTGCAAGTTTGGATATGAAATCCGTCATTTTGTTTTGTGGAGGAAGATAATATGGAATACATTAGAGAGTCTTTAAAAGAGGAAGTTGAAATCTCGATTGAAAATGTAAGTATGACTTATCAGGCGGATAACGGCAACGATGTGACAGCTCTTACTGACATTAATCTTGAAGTGAAAAAGGGTGAATTTGTTGCGTTGCTTGGTCCATCCGGTTGCGGTAAATCAACTCTTCTAAATATTATTGCTGATTTACTCCAGCCAACAGAGGGTAATGTTACTGTGGGTGGTGAAACACCAAAGGAGGCCAGACTGAAACAAAGATACGGCATTGTATTTCAAAGACCGGTTCTTTTTGATTGGCGTACTGTTCAGAAAAATATTGAATTGCCCTTGGAGGTAATGAAGTGGAAAAAAGAGGATAGAAAAGAAAGAAGTACAAAAATGTTAGGACTTGTAAATCTTTCTGATTTTGCAGATCACTATCCGCAACAGCTTTCCGGTGGTATGCAGCAGAGAGTTGGTATTGCAAGAGCACTTGCAATAAATCCGGAAATATTATTGATGGATGAACCATTCTCAGCCCTTGATGAATTTACAAAAGAAAAGCTTCACGAAGATATTCTTCATATCTGGAGAAAAACGAAAAAAACCATTGTTTTCGTAACACATAATATTCAGGAGGCTGTTTACTTATCAGATAAGATTGTTGTTTTATCTCCCCATCCGGGAAGGGTTTCAGCCATAATAGATGTTAATAAAGAGCTTCCTCGACCAAGAGTGCCACAGATGAAAACGGATGTGGCTTTCAATAAACTCGTCTCAAAAGTCAGAAACAGCTTTGAGGGGGTCTAATATATGAAAGTAAAGCATAGGTTTCCACCCAAATGGTTTGTAACACTGGTGTGGATATTAGGTTTTTTATTGCTGTGGGAGATAGGGGCATTTTTGGTTGAAAACAATCCCAGGATAAGAAACCCTGAATATATTCTTCCGCATATGTGGCAGATTTTTGCATCATTCTTTGATACAAACCTTACAACAGCTACACAAACGCCTTTTCAGGTGGTACTCACGGCTTGCGGAGATACTCTTTCAAGGGCAGGCATAGGCTTTATTATTGGTCTATCAGCCGGTTTTATTTTGGCTTTGCTTATGAACTTAAGCAATATAGTGGAAAAGGTTGCTTTCCCTTACTTAATGCTTATACAGGTAATTCCGATTTTAGGCTTGGCTCCAATTATTCTCGCTCTTACCGGTTATATTGGAACAAGTCGTAT
>JBJEOZ010000074.1:0-8604 GCA_051880975.1 Ruminococcus sp. | reverse complement strand
TAAAAGAGAAAGTAGCTTTTTAATCATTAGAATTCTCCTTTATCTTTACCGCTATTGGCACAATCAGGGTTACTATTAGGAACAGCACAAGAAGAAAATACCTGTTTAGCAAAATATCCCCTATTTCCTTTACATATGAGGTTATCACAGAAAGGCAATACACAACGAGTAAAAATGTTGTGGACATCAGCCTTGTATTAGTTTTTGCAATGCTTTTTACAATAAGGGTATAGTACAGAAGTGCAAAGAATACACAGATTATGGAAAGTGCTATAAAAAGTCCTGAAAAGCCCATTGGTATCACCTTAAAGGATACCTGGGAAAGTGTGTAAAAGGGGTGTCTGTATTCCGACACATTCAGTAGCTTTACAAAGCACATTACAACCGAAGTGATAAGTGAAATTACAATGAATGGTAAGGCAACTGTTTTCACTTTGCCTGTGTTGAAATTTCTAAAGAAGAAAAATGACAGAGAAATTGGTGAGAACATTAAAATTAAGTCTGTGATTTCAGAAAGCTGTGCTGACCTTTCGTTATCGGAAAAATTCGCCATATCATTGTAAGGAATAAAAGCAACTATTACTATCAGTGCAAAAAGGGCAAATGCACCGGCAATTATACTGCTTCGGGAAATTGCCTCTATTCCCTTTGTCGCCGGATACAAGACAGCCAAAAGGAGAAGTGCGGAGATTATATACCGTGGACTGTTAGGGTTGATATTCCTTACGAAAAAGTCGGAAAAGCTATTTAGTATATACACAGACATTACTGTTACAAAAATTCCTATTACCACTTGAAATACAGGAGGAATTTCTAAATTTTCTTTTGAAGAAATAAAGAATGTTGGTATGAGAAGTAAAAATGCTAAAACTATTGAAATTATCATTGAAAGGCAGGAAACAGTTTTCTGTTCCATTGTGACATAGGCAAGGGTTGAAAGTGATAGTAGCACAGAAAACTGAATTCCGCTTATTTTACTGTTTAAAATCATCCTCTGCCCCCTTCATATTTTGAACCTTGATTTTATTTTTTGCAAGTCTGTGCCAGTCTGCCCTTATAAAATTGTCTGCAATAACACCCTTTGAAATTGGCGCTATTGGTGAAAGGAACGGTACTCCAAAGCTCCTAAGGGATGCAACCGACACCGTGACAACAAGGGACGCAAGGACTATTCCCAAAAAGCCGAATACTCCGCCAACAATGATGAAAATAAATCTCAGTACGGTAATTGCTCCGTAAAGCTCGGGGATAACATAAGAGCATATTGCGGAAAAGGCTACTATTATCAGGGTTGTTGCACAGATAAGACCAGCCGAAACACCTGTTTCTCCTATTACAAGAGCGCCTACAATTCCCACAGCGTGACCAAGTGGCTTTGGAAGTCTAAGTCCTGCCTCACGCATAACCTCGTACATAAAGGTTACAAGCAGTACCTCTAACACAAGTGGAAAAGGAGTTGTTTCAAGGGAGGAAACTATGTGGTTTAGTAGTCCCCTTGGAATATACTCCGGCTGAAAATTTGTTATTGCTACAAAAAGTCCGGGCAGATAAAGGGCAAACAGGAAAGAAATGTACTTTAATATTCTTATAAATGTGGAAAAATAAGGTCGGTTTGAGTAGTCGTCAAAGCTTTGGAAATTCTCGATAAACAGGTGTGGCACTACTATTGCAGAGGGTGTTCCGTCAACAAGTACGCCTATTCTCCCCTCTGTGATTTTTCCGCAAAGTGTATCAGGGCGTTCTGTCACTCCAACTGTGGAAATTAAGGTGTTGTGGTTATTGTCACCAAGGTAAGAAACAAGGTAGCCTGATGCAAGTATGGTGTCAAGGTTAATGCTCTTTAATCTACGTATCAGCTCGTCAAGAATTTTCTTTGATACCGCTGACTTCAGGTAGCAAAGGCAGATTTGTGTGTTGGACAAATCCCCCACAGTCATAGTTTTGAACACAAGGTCAGGACTTTTTATCCTCCTGCGGATAAGTGTCATATTTATTCTAAGTGGTTCTGTAAAGCCCTCACGACTTCCCCTGAAAACCATCTCCGAGGATGGCTCTGATACACTTCTAAAGGAAAAGCCTTGAATACCCACAACAAGCATTTTGCTGTAACCGTCAACGGCTACAACTGCAAAGCCTGACATTGAAAATTCTATCAGCTGATTAAAGGTGTCTATCTCTACAATTTCGCTTGAAGTAAGCACTCTGTCACGAATAAACTCATACTTGTTCACACCATCGGGTATGACAATGCTTACAAGGGGATTTGTTACGGAAAGTGCAAGTCCGTCCTTGTTTACCATACCCTCTATTGTAATGATGGCAACAGCTGTTCCGTCACGGAGAACCATATTCCGCACAGTAAAATCTGCTGATTTGTCCGTTAAGTTCTTAAGGTAATCAATATTTTGAGCCAAGTTTTTATACATTTTATCACCATTATTATAGTTTTGAAAAAAAGATAAATTATACATTGATGTATGATATTGGTTTTGGGAGAAATGATATTAGTGGTGATTTAATGTTAATTTCAATTATTAGGACAGTAATTCTTTACATTTTTATTCTACTTGCCCTTAGGATTATGGGCAAAAGACAGCTTTCGGAAATGCAGACAAGTGAGCTTGTTATAACTCTTTTAATCTCCGACATTGCGGTTATTCCAATGCAAAACACCGGACAGCCTTTGCTTTCGGGAATTGTGCCTATACTGATACTGATTTCTTTGGAGATACTGTTTTCGGTTATTATGCTTAAAAGCGGGAATTTTCGTAAGATAGTATGCGGTTCTCCTGAAATGGTGATTAAGGACGGAAAAATTCTCCAAGACCAAATGAGAAGGCTTAGAATGACAACAGAGGATTTGTGCGTTCAGCTAAGGCAACAGGGGATTTTTTCGCTGGAGGATGTGCAGTACTGCATTGTTGAAACTAACGGTGATGTCAGCGTACTGGAAAAGCCTGACAAGAGAACACCGTCAGCGGAGGACTTGGGGATTAAAATTCCCGACAAGGGCATCGAGGCTGTTGTAATCAACGATTCTCGTTATCTTTCAAATTCACTGGAGCTTTGCAGTTTAACTAAGGAATGGGTTGACAGCGTACTCAGGGAAAATGACATTACCATTGACGAAGTGTTTATTATGACGGCAAACAGGGATAAAGAGTACAACATAATAAGGAGGGACTGATGTGAAAAGACTTTGGTATGCACTTGTGCTTGTGGTTATTGCCCTTGGGATAAGTTTCACAGAAGTAATTGCGGTGAGAAACAGCTACAACACCTTTATAAAGACTATTGATGAGGCGAGAACTGCTGTTGAAAATGAGGACTATAAGAGGGCAAAAAGCCTTGGTAAAGACCTTGAAAGCAAGTGGATTGAAAAGGAGAAAAAGCTGAACTACCTACTTGAGCACTCCGTACTTGACGAGCTTAGTATGAATATTGCAGAGCTTTCAGACCTTTCAAGCGAGGACAGCAAGAATGACTTTTTGTCGGACATTGACAAAATAAAAAGACAGTTCATTGTGCTTTACACAAATGAACTGCCTTACGGTGACAATATTTTTTAGAAAATTGTATTTTATCTTTTATCTTTTCATAACCTTTGAAACAACCCAAAATACTATGAATAATGCAAGGTTTACAAGGACTACCGTTGCGCCTGTTGGGGTGTCAAAGGAAAAGGAAATCATCATTCCTGCAAAAAAGCAAAATAGTGAAACTACTACCGAGCTGATTATTACGGAACGGAAGCTTCTGAAAATACGCATTGAGGTAAGTGACGGGAAAATTATCAATGCTGAAATCAGCAGTGTTCCCATTATTCTCATACCGATTACTATTGTTAATGCTGTGAGGACTGCAATCAGCATATTGTAGGCATTTGTTTTAACTCCTGTTGCCTTTGAAAAGTCCTCGTCAAAGGTGACAGCAAAAATTTTGTTATAGAACAGGAAAAAGCATCCTATTATGATTACAGACAGAATTATTGCAAAGACAGCGTCCGACTTGCTTGTGGCTAAGATTGAGCCGAAAAGATAGCTGTTCAGGTCGGAGTTCATACCTGTTACAGAGCAAACTGTGATACCTATTGCAAGGGACGATGAGCTGATTATGGCTATTGCTGAGTCACCGCTCATTTTGCTGTTGGAGGACATTTTCAGTAATACAAAAGCGGATATAACCACCATTGGCAATGCAAAATAAATTGGGGTTAGGTTTGCAGCCGCACCAATGGCTATGGCACCAAAGCCTACATGGCTTAGTCCGTCACCTATCATAGAATAACGCTTTAGCACAAGGATTGCACCCAGTAATGCGGCACAAAGGGAAACAAGTGCTCCAACAGTTACTGCCCTTGTGATGAAATTTGAAAACAAGTCAAGCATCATTCTCCCTCCTTTTTGTGGGAATGAGCACACACATCACAGGGACATTCCGTAAGTAGAAAATCCTTGCCAATATCGCTGTGGATATACTGGTGGGCTGTTCCGAAAAAGTTTGAGTTTGATGAAATGTGGAGGATATGACTTGCCTGACGGACAGCGCTGTTGATGTCGTGAGTAACCATAATTACTGTGATTCCAAGCTTGTTAATCTCCTTAATCAGGTTGTACATATCAACCGTTGCAAGTGGGTCAAGACCTGTTACAGGCTCGTCAAGGAGAATCAGCTTTTCTGTTGCACAGAGTGCCCTTGCCAGAAGAACTCTTTGCTGTTGTCCTCCCGAAAGCTGACTAAAGGAGCGTTTCTTCATATTCTCCATTTTTACCATACTTAGGTTTTTTAGTGCTAATTCTTTATCTGCTTTATTGTGGAAAATATGCCCTTTGCGGTTGACGCATCCCGAAAGGACAACCTCCATTACAGATGCAGGGAAATCCTTTTGAATGTTCTTCTTTTGAGGGAGATAGCCGATTTGGTTTTTGTCAATTTCATTATAGACAATCTCGCCCTTTAATGGAGAATTCAGTCCTAAAATACCCTTCATCAAGGTTGTTTTACCGCTACCGTTTTCACCCACAATGCAAAGGTAGTCCCCCTTTGAAATACTGAAAGAAAGGTCTGTTATTACAGGCACACCCTCATAACCCATTGTAATGCTGTTAACTTCAATGAGTTTCATCGGGAAAGTGCCTCCTTGATTGCTGTCATATTCCTTGCCATAAGTGTTGCGTAGGTTTCTCCCCTATTGTAATCATCCTTTGAAATAGTTTCGCAGGGATAAAATGTTACAACCTTTGCACCGGTTTCGTCAGCAAGGGTGTCTGCAACATTGTTGCCGGACATATCCAGCTTGATAATGGATTTTACCTTTTCATCTTTGATAGTTTTCTTGAGAGCTGACATACGGGAAAGGCTTGGTTCTGTTTCGGAACTGCATCCCGGAAAAGCACACTCCCATTCTATACCATACTGATTTGTAAAGTAAAGCATAGGGAATCTGTCGCCTACAACTATCTTTTTGCTGTCAGAAGAATCTACGGAAGACTGAATTGTACTGCTTACTGCGGAAATTTCATTCATATATGATGTGTAATTGCTCTTGTAGGTTGACTGATTTTTACTGTCAAGCTCACCCATCTCTGTGCCGATTATTCCCAAAAGGTTTTGTGCGTTAGTTGGACTTAACCAAATATGCTCGTCAAGCTCGTCACCCTCTTTGTGGTCGGCATCAACCTCTGTAAGAGGTGTGACATAGTCCATCATTTTCAAGGTATTAGGTTTATTTTCTCCTAAGGAATTAAGCATTGAGTCAACCCAAGCGTCGCTTTCTCCTCCGTTATAGATGAACAAATCGCAGTTTTCCACCGCAGAAATATCCGAGGGAGTTGGCTCATAGGAATGAATGTCACTTCCGGGAGAAATGAGCATTTTTACATCTGCAAGTCCGTTTGAGGTTTTGTTTGCAAAGTCATAGTAAGGGAAAATAGTTGTTACAACGGATAGCTTGTCACTGTCTTCTGTTTTACCACAGGCTGTTGTGGAGAAGATTATAGTTACAATAAATAAAAGGGACAAAAGCTTTTTCATAACATCACCTATCATCATTAAAAAATAAGGGCGGATAAACCGCCCTTGAGAATTTGAAATTCATAAAGTCAAGAACAAGAAAATATATGATTATTTCTTGCCGACTTTCTTTTTGTGTCTTTGCCACATAACCCAAAGAGGACCGGCAATACATATAGAGCTGTAACAACCGGAAAGTACACCAATCATCATTGGAAGAGCAAAGCTTGTAACAGAATCAATGTTAAATACCAATGAAACAACAAGAACTGTACCTATTGCAATAAGTGTTGTGATGGAAGTACAAATTGTTCTCTTCATAACCTTTGTTGCACTTAAATCGAACACATAGCCAATTTCTTCCTTTGCACCAAGTTTGCGTCTTTCTTCACGAACACGGTCGTAGATAACGATTGTATCGTTAAGTGAGTAACCGAGAATCATAAGAACAACTGCAATGAAGTTTGAGTCGATTGGCATCTGGAAGATTACGTACATAAAGTAAATCATTGCAACATCGTGGAACAATGCAACAAGCGCCATAACACCGGCTGACAAACCGCCGATACGACGGAAACGGATTGTTACATATAGAACCATCAGCAGACAGGCAATGGCAACCGCTGCAAGACACTTCATAAGGAACTTAAAGCCCATTGTACTTTGAATTGCAGAGGACTCCTGTACCTTAAAGCTTGCGTCAGGATATGCCTTTTGCAATGCCTTTGTAAGACCCTGTTGCTGTTCTGTTGTAATTGCCTTATTACCTGCAAATTCAACACGAACTGTATATGCCTGTTTATTTTCAGTATTGGAGAGCATATCTGTACTGTAAGAAACTGTGATATTCTCCTTTGTGTTATCCTGAATTAAGTCAGTTAAATCCTTTTGATCTACATCACCAACATAGGAATATCTTATGTAGGAACCACCTCTGAACTGAATGTCAAGCTGTGTTCCGAAGATAAAGTTGAAGATAATACCGATAAAGATGATGCTAAGGGAGATACCAAAGAAAACCTTGCTGAATTTAGTAAAACGAAGTAACCTATTATTCATTATTCTTTGCACCTCCAAACAGCCATCTCTTTCTTACGCACTTAATACCGCACAGGCTCTTGAGCATAACTCTTGAGAGGAATACGCCCATAATAAAGTTGGAAATAACACCCATAAGGAGAGTATAACCAAAGGCGTAAATTGTACCTGTGGTAGAAGCACCAAAGATAAATGAAAGAATGTTTGTGCTACCGAATACAAGGAGAAGGATAATAGAAACAATAACAACTGTCATATTACCGTCAATGATAGCAGACAGTGAGTTCTTTGTACCTCTGTCAATAGCACCGTCAAGTGTTTTACCTGACTTAAATTCTTCCTTAATTCTTTCGGCTGTGATAACATTTGCGTCAACACCCATACCGATTGAAAGAATGATACCTGCAATACCGGGCAGGGTCATTGTAAAGGAGTTGAACACTGTGAAGTATCTTGAAATTGCCGCAATAGACAAACCAACCTGACCGAGAAGTGCAATAACTGCAACAACACCGGGGAGTCTGTACATAATTATCATAAACAGAGAAATAATTGTAAGTGCAATAACACCTGCAATAGCCATAGCTATAAGGGAATTTTCACCAAGTGTTGGGGAAATTTCGCCGTATGACTCTGTTTTAAGTGAGAATGGAAGTGCACCGCCGTTGATTTGGTTTGCAAGTGTTGCTGCTGACTCTGCATCAAAGTTACCGGAAATCTGAGCCTCACCGCCTGTGATTTCTTCGTTGATTGTAGGAGCAGACAGCATTTCGTCATCCATCCAAATTGATACAACCTGGTTGACATACTTTTTGGTAATGTCGGCAAAGGTCTTTGTACCATCTGCATTTAGTTTAAGGTTAACAACAAACTGCTCCGGGTGTTCAGGGTCAGGAGCTGCAGAAGCAGACTTAACTGCTGAACCATCCATAAGAACTGTTGCTGTGTCGTCCTTTGGACCAACGCAAACAGCCTCGCCCTTTGAATTCATCTTTGTTTCTGTGTATGAATTGCCGGGACGGAAAGTTAGCTTTGCTGTTGAACTGATTTCTTCAATAGCCTTACCTGCATCTGTGTCCTTTTGACCCTCTTTCCAAGGGAAACGAACGATAATGCTGTCAGTACCGCTATCTGTGTAAAGTTCGTAATCTGTAATACCGCTTGAAATCATACGAGTTTCAATAATTGACTTTGCTGATTCAAGCTGTTCATCTGTGGCATCCACATCTTCGGCTGGAACAAATGTTGCCTCAACGCCGCCCTGGATGTCTATTCCCCATCTGATGTCGTTAATTCCCTTAATTACTGTGTGCTTTACATCACCTGTGTAGTAGGATACACCGAAAATTGCTGTGTAGCTGAACAGTAAAAGCAGGATTGCGACAATGAAGAATACAGGCTTTGGAATTCTTTTCATGCCTTTTCCTCCAAAAATTTTTTATTCTGTGATATGTACAGCAGAAAAATACTCTGCCATATTCTAAACCAGAACATAACAGAGTAAATTATACTTTTTTTAGATAAAAAAGTCAATGGATTCATCAAATATTTAAT
>JBJEOZ010000073.1:0-1837 GCA_051880975.1 Ruminococcus sp. | reverse complement strand
AAAAAGAATTACGACTATGTGCTTATTGACTGTATGCCGAGCTTAGGTATGATAACCATCAATGCTCTGGCGGCGGCTGACAGCGTGATTATCCCGACACAGCCCCACTATCTCTCGGCTAAAGGTCTGGAGCTTTTGCTTCGCTCCGTATCAATGGTCAAGCGGCAAATCAACCCAAAGCTGCGAATAGACGGTATCTTAATGACTATGGTAATGCCCCGTACCAACATTTCTAAGGAAATTACGGCAACGGTCAAAAGTGCATACGGTCAGAAAATCAAGGTGTTTGATACCGAGATACCACATTCTATCCGTGCGGTGGAAGCTACCGCAGAGGGCAAAAGTATTTTTGCCTACGACAAAAGCGGCAAGGTTGCCGCAGCCTATGAGCAGTTCGGAAAGGAGGTGGCAGAGATTGGCGAGAAGCAGAGAAACCAAAATCGAGCTGACCGCATACGATGACCTTTTTCAGACGGACGAAAGCCGTGAGGAAGCAAAGCTAAGCAAGATACGGGATATTCCCATATCGGAGATTGACGAGTTTCCAGACCACCCGTTCAAGGTTTTAATGGACGAGGATATGGAACAGCTTGTCGAGAGCATCAAGCGAAACGGCGTAATGACCCCTGCGACAGTTCGCTTAAAAGAGGACGGACGGTATGAGCTTATCAGCGGTCACAGGCGAAAAAAGGCTTGTGAACTTGCGGGGCTTGAAACGCTGAAATGCGAGGTCAAAGAGCTTACCCGTGACGAAGCCATTATTGTTATGGTGGAAAGTAATCTCCAACGCTCCGTTATTCTACCAAGTGAAAAAGCCTTTGCGTATAAAATGCGGTTAGAAGCTATGAAACGACAGGCAGGCAGACCCACAAAAGAAAATTATTCCCCAGTGGGTAATAATTCTGAGTTCGCTACTTCAAGTGATGAACTTGCCGAAAAAGTCGGCGAAAGCAAAAATCAAATCTTCCGCTATATCCGTCTAACGGAGCTTGTACCCGAAATCCTGCAAATGGTAGATGAAAGGCAGATTGCTTTCCGCCCTGCGGTTGAGATTTCTTATCTGACCGAGGAACAGCAATACACCCTGCTTGAGGCAATGGAGTACAACGATGCTACCCCGTCATTGGCACAGGCTATCAAAATGAAGAAGTTTAACCAAGACGGCAAGCTCACTTCCGAGGTTATCCAGTCCATTATGGAGGAAGAAAAGCCCAACCAGAAGGAAAAACCCGCTTTCCGTGACGAGAGGATAACCAAGCTCATTCCCAAGACTGTTCCCAGAGGGCAGGAAACGGATTTTGTTGTCAAGGCGTTGGAGTTTTATAACCGACACTTGCAGCGGAATAAGGCTCATGAGAGATAGCCACACACCGAGGGCGAGGTCTGCCCATTTGAGTGGATAGCCATTATTTTGGCTTCCCCCTCTCCACACCTCACCCCCTAACTACTGCCAGTAACTATCCGAGAAAAGAAATACTTTAAGCTGTCCATAACGGGCAGCTTTTTTCGGTCAGTAAGGCAAAATATTCAATCCAAATTACAGGAGGTAACTATGAAAATCCCTAAATTATTCAAAAAGGCTGCGGCTTTTGTAATGGCTGCGGTCACGGCGTTATCCATAATGCCTGCGACGGCGTTTGCTGCGGGTGACATTGGGACGATTTCCTTTTCCCACACCTATGACAGCAACGGTAATGCGATGAGGTACAATTCCAGTGCAAATATAGGCGGCTATACCGCAGGCGGAACGGGAAATTACAAGTACCGTATGTTTGTGGACGGTGAGAATGCGTTTTGTATTCAGCCGGGAGTACCGCTGAAAACAGGAAACACTTTG
>JBJEOZ010000072.1:0-1847 GCA_051880975.1 Ruminococcus sp. | reverse complement strand
CTACTTTATCGGAATAAGGATGCCATTTTTAAGGGAGCTTGGAAAATATATTGCAAAGGGAAATCCACGGAGCTTTCTCCTCTTCCCTAAGGACAATTACTATGAGGAGTCTTTACTTTACGGAATTGTACTGGGCAACATAAAATCAAGTAGCTATGAGGACTTTTGCAGTCTTTATGACAGCTTTGTGCCACGGATAAACAACTGGGCTGTTTGCGACTCTTGCAGTGGTAAAAGCAGAGATTTTAAAAAGTATAAGGAAAAATATTTTTCTTATATAGAAAAATACCTTAACTCAAGCAATCCTTGGGCTATTAGATACGGAATTATCACAATGTTTCAGTACAAGACTGACGAAAAGTATTTTGATGAAATTCTAAACAGGCTGAAAAACATAGACAATGAACATTACTATGTGAAAATGGCAAAGGCTTGGCTGACTGCTGAACTATTTTGCTTTGACAGTGAAAAGGTATTTAATTTTCTAAAAGAGAATTATTATGACAAGGAAACCTTTGTAATGACCTGTTCAAAAATCAGGGACAGTTACAGGGTTACAAATGAATGGAAAGAAAAAATTGCTGAGTATAAGAAATACCGCCTTGACAAAATGTGATATAGTGATATAATTTTATTAACAGAATAGTTGTCTTCGGGGCGGGGTGAAATTCCCCACCGGTGGTAAAGTCCACGAGCCTTTTTGGGTTGAATTGGTGAAATTCCAATACCGACGGTATAGTCCGGATGAAAGAGGATACGCATATTTCATATACATATGATTATAATACGCCTTTTTAGGTGTTTTACTACGCTCTTTTATTCCCCACAGATTACTGTGGGGATTTTTTTGTGACGACTAAGCTGTAATATTTATTTTACGGAGGTCATATTATTATGGCAAAAACATCATCCGAGCGTATTAAGTCATTGTGCTCAATGGCTATGCTCACAGCAATCGCCATTGCGGCGGACATTCTCATCAGAATCCCTGATATTGGGGGATTTCTCACCTACGAGCCAAAGGATGTTATCCTTACAATCGGCGGATTTCTCTTTGGCCCTATTGCAGGTCTTGTTATGTCAGTTGTGGTTTGCTTTATTGAAATGGTGACAATCAGCACCACAGGTATCATCGGTTTTCTTATGAATTTCCTTGCATCCGGCGTATTTATCGGTGTTGCATCTGTTGTTTATTACAAGAAGAAAACCCTGTCAAGGGCTATTATCGGACTTGTTGCAGGTTCGCTGTGCCTTATGGCTGTAATGCTACTTTGGAACTACATTATGACGCCGATTTTCTTTGGTATGCCAAGGGAGGCTGTTCTCGATTTATTCCTCCCATTGCTTATTCCCTTTAACGCAATTAAGGGTGCATTAAACTCTGCTTTAATTCTTCTCCTTTACAAGGGTGTTGTTACAGCACTTAGAAAATCGGGACTTGTACCAAGGAGAGAAAGTGCTGACAACGAAAACTTCAAGACAAACACAATTATTCTCATTATTGTTTCTGCATTTATTGTTGCAACGCTTATACTTGTTCTCTTGATTTTTGCAGGAATCATATAAATTGAGATTTTTGTTGACAATATCCTACAAAGTGATATAATAAATTTGTTCACAGAGTAGAAACTGGAGCGTAAAGTGTTCTTCGGACGGGGAGTTGCCGGAGAAACGAAAGGCTTGGTAAAGACTGAATTAATAAATTTTTTTGTGATTTGTTCGGTGTTTCCTTACCTGCGGTTACAGTTTCGCATCCCGCTGTTACAGAGTTAAACTATCGACGGGAGCTTTTTGGGCTCCCGTCTTTTTTACTGATTTTTTCTTACAAGTTAAAAATCGGTATAGAT
>JBJEOZ010000071.1:0-1847 GCA_051880975.1 Ruminococcus sp. | reverse complement strand
AAAGAGAACACTTTTTCCCTCCTTCCGTCACGGCTAAAGCCGTGCCACCTCCCCCATCTGGTGGAGGCTATCTGTAACTAAAAGTGCCTACTTCTAAAATATTCACAATTAATAATTAACATTTTTTACAATACAATTAAGTTTTATTCCACTTCGCAGTGAAAGGATGAACATAATGAATAAAGGCAGAATCGTTCAGGTAATGGGACCTGTTGTGGATGTTCAGTTTGATTCTGAAACAATCCCTGAAATAAAGGACGCCCTTACTGTTGAAAATGACGGAAAGACACTTGTTATGGAGGTTGCACAGCACCTTGGCAACGACCAGGTAAGGTGCATTATGCTTGCATCCTCTGACGGTCTTTACAGAGATATGGAGGTTACCTCCACAGGGGCAGGTATCAAGGTTCCTGTTGGGGAAAAAACCTTGGGCAGACTTTTCAATACCCTTGGTGAAACCATTGACGGTGGAGAAAGCCTTGAAAATCAGGAGCATTGGGAAATCCACAGGGATCCGCCCTCATTCGAGGAGCAAAGTCCCGGTGTTGAAATCCTTGAAACAGGCATTAAGGCTATCGACTTACTTGCCCCTTACGCAAAGGGCGGTAAAATCGGTCTTTTCGGCGGTGCCGGTGTTGGTAAGACAGTTCTTATTCAGGAGCTTATCCGCAACATAGCCACAGAGCACGGCGGTTACTCAATCTTCACAGGTGTGGGCGAGCGTTCAAGAGAGGGCAACGACCTTTGGGTGGAGATGAAGGAGTCAGGCGTTATTGAAAAGACAGCACTTGTATTCGGTCAGATGAACGAGCCACCGGGAGCAAGAATGAGGGTTGCCGAAACAGGTCTTACAATGGCTGAATATTTCCGTGACAGAATGAATCAGAATGTTCTGTTGTTTATTGATAACATCTTCCGTTTCACTCAGGCGGGTTCAGAGGTTTCTGCACTTCTTGGCAGAATGCCCTCTGCTGTTGGTTATCAGCCGACACTTGCCACCGAAATGGGCGAGCTTCAGGAGAGAATTGCATCAACAAAGAACGGCTCTGTAACCTCTGTTCAGGCGGTTTATGTTCCGGCTGACGACCTTACAGACCCTGCTCCGGCTACAACCTTTGCCCACCTTGACGCAACAACCGTTCTTTCAAGAAAAATTGTTGAACAGGGTATTTATCCGGCTATTGACCCACTTGAAAGTACATCAAGAATACTTGAAGTAGATGTTGTGGGCAAGGAGCATTACGAAACTGCCCGTAGAGTACAGGAAATCCTACAAAAATACAGGGAATTACAGGACATTATCGGCATTCTCGGTATGGATGAGCTTTCCGACGACGACAAGGTGACGGTTTACCGTGCAAGAAAAATTCAAAAGTTCCTGTCACAGCCTTTCCATGTTGCGGAAACATTTACAGGTGTTCCCGGCAAATATGTACCGCTAAAGGACACAATCCGCTCCTTTAAGGCTATCATAGACGGTGAAATGGACGAATATCCCGAGGCGGCTTTCTTTAATGTTGGTGACCTTGATGATGTTATTGCCAATGCAAAGGCAATGAAAGAATAATTTTAAAAGGTGATACAAAGTGGATGTTTTCAGCTTAAAAATTCTTGCCTCGGACAAGGTGGTTTTTGAGGGCAAATGCGAAAAGATGACAATACCCTGCTTTGACGGTGAAAAGGGTATTCTCGCCCACCACGAAAATATACTTATGGCGACAAATGTGGGTATAACAAAGTTTACGCCACAGGGTGAAAAGGAACAGGTGTACTTTACAGGACTGGGCTTTATTGAAGTGCTGAACAATGATGTGACATTTTTGGTACAGACCAGTGAACGACCTGAC
>JBJEOZ010000070.1:0-1859 GCA_051880975.1 Ruminococcus sp. | reverse complement strand
AACTCATATGCCTATATGATGTTCTCAATCCCATCTGCGGTGTCAACTCCTACCACACCAACCAACCCTACAATTTCTGCAACAGCACCTTTATCTTTAAAATATTCTTCCGTAAGAATGTACAAGGACTGTTATTTTCAAATTCCTGCAACAAATACAACTAAGGAAACCATTAAGTGGTCATCTTCAAATACAAATGTTGCGTCCATAACATCCGAGGGTATAATTTACGGTAAAGAAACAGGAACAACCACAATTAAAGCTAAAATCAGCACAAAGACTGTTTCCTGTACACTAAAGGTTGCTAATATGTCAACCAAGGTAAATATTTCCAACAAAACCTATACCGCAAACAGGGCAAAGACGATTTACCTTACATCCTCTACATCGGGAGTAAAGTGGTCAAGCTCGGACACAAGCGTTGCAACAGTAAAGGACGGTCTTGTGCTTTGCAAAAAGGCAGGTAAGGCTGTAATATATGCCAAAACCTCATCAGGCTGGGCAACCTGTCTTGTAACAGTAAAGGGCAGAGAGGCAGTTCGTTTTACATACGCAAACCCAAATTCAGCACCAAAGAACAGCAAGGTTACATTCGTTGCAATTACGGATAAATTGCGAACAGGCGTTAAATTTGTAATCACCACAGGAAACACAAAATATACTGTTGTTGCATCCACCAAATCTGCCAAGGGCGATACATATGTTTGGAAAGGCAGTAAAAAACTAACAATTTCAGGCAAGTATTCAGTTGTTGCATATTCCCAGTATAACGGTAAGTGGTCAAAGAGTAACGGTAGCTATGGCAAGGCATTCGTAACCAAGGTTGACAGCAACACAACAACCTCCTGTGAGGAACGACACGCAAGTAACGATATTATTAACTTTATATCAAATTACGAGGGCTTTCTGTCAAATGCAATCTACGACCCGCTGACAAACTTCCCTTGCCTGACCGTTGGTTACGGCAGAGTTATTTATGCAGGAGAAACCTTCTACAACGGTATGACACAGGATGAGGCTATGGCTTATCTTGTTGAGTCTGTGGAAACTGACGGTTATGTTTCCAAGACAAACAGATTTCTCCTTGACAACAAAATCAAGTTCAATCAGCAACAGTTTGACGCCATTGTAAGCCTTGTTTATAACTGCGGAACTGGTATTTTAACCAATGACAGCGACATCAAGAATTTGTTCTTCAATACCTACCCTTCATCGGGAACAAACCTGACAAAGGGCAAAGTAAATGTGAAATGTGCATTGCGAAAGGGTGCCGGTTCATCCTATGATGTGGTTAAAAATTTAAGCAAAAATGCAAGTGTAACCTTGCTTTCAGCACGACTTTACAACAAATCATGGTACAAGGTAAAGGATTCCAAAGGAAATGAGGGATACATTTCCTACAAGGCACTAACTGTAACATCCTTTAGTACAGCCGGTACAAGGGATTTAAGTAACACAATAAAGCAGGATTTTGTCGACAATATCTTTTGCTATCACCACGCCGGCGGAGTGTGCTATTATGGACTTCTCTACCGCAGAATAGATGAATGTGAGATTTTCTATCACGGAGATTATGTTCGTGACGGAGAAAAGAATAAGAATAATTTTGACTATAATTGTGTATGGCACAATCCATCCTTTGGATGTTGATGTTAAAGAGGAGAAGAGAAAATGGAGAAAACAGTAGGTTTTATCGGTGCAGGCAATATGGCAACAGCAATAATAAACGGTCTTTTAAAGAACAATGTTGCCCCTGCAAACAAAATTAATGTGTTTGACATTAGCAAAACACAGCTTGATTTAATGGCTGACAAGGGAATAAACACCTTTGCAAATAGTAATGATGTGGTTAAAAACAG
>JBJEOZ010000069.1:0-8762 GCA_051880975.1 Ruminococcus sp. | reverse complement strand
TGACCACAAAGTCTTTTGGTCAGCTAATTATATCGCTTGTTCTTTATTCAGTTTTCAGGGTGTAAACCCTTTTACATAGGTTGCAAAAGCAACCGTTTATTTGAAAAGTTACACCACACATTTTGTGTGGTGTTTTTTTATGTATCATTTTAAATTTTTGTCTATGTATTCCATATAAGGTTTACGGTTGTAGATGCTGTCAAGGTTATTTTTATACCACTCAAACTCTTCCTTTAAGCCCTGTTCAAGCGGGGTTGTTTCAGGCATAAGTGAATGTTGTTTTGTAACATCAAGAGTGTATTCATAATCATAAAAGCAGAAATAGTCCCTCTGCATAACGGATTTATTAACACTGACAAATTCAGGCTGTTTGCCCACAGCCATATAACACAGCTTGACCCATTCCTTAATTGTTACAGTTTCTTTGTTACCCACATTAAATATGTGATTGTGGGGATGTCTGTTAATGAGAATTTCAATAAATCTGCAAAGGTCGGATACATTAAAGAATTGAAGTTTCATATCGCCGTTTTCAGGTATGTAAAATTTTCTGTCTTGCATTGCACAATCAAAGGGAAAGGCTTCTCTATATAGATTTTCGTAAATTCCATAGAAGTAAGGCGGTCTTAAAATGTATGCATTAGGATACTTTTGCAGAAGATATTTTTCTGCCCTTAACTTGTTTAGTCCGTAATCTCCCCAAATTGAGTTTTTACCACACTGCTGTTCTTCGGTAAAAGGCTGTAAATTGCTTTCAGGATATACCGCACTTGTGCTGATAAAGATGTAATCGTTAAAGGTGATGCCTGAATTCAGGAGAGTCATAATATGCTCTTCCGTATATGCAGTAACATCAATTACTAAATCGAAGTGTAAGCCCTTTAATTTATTGCCTAAATGAGTTCTGTCACAATCTATCAGCTTTACACCGTCAACCTGTTTTCTACTGTTGCGATTAATAACATATACTTCATTATTTTTTCTAACAAAATATTCTGCAGTATATTTGCTGACAAATGTTGTTCCGCCTGTTATAAGAATCTTCATAGGATTTACCTCCTTATATTTGTGTTTTGATTCTATTTGTATAGGTCTGACCAATCAGCTATATTTACCATATATAATCCGCTACCGTAGATGTCAAATGTATGATTTAATGCTCCGTAGTCTCCCACATTTCCTTCACCGTTTGCGTTACATTCGCCTGTTTGCCAGCTTCCTCTTGTCACCTTGAATTCAACAGGGGATTCTATGCTATCAGGATTTAAGGTAAGGGTAATCTCGGCTGTGGTTTTTGAGGTTCTTGTAAAAGTATAGGAGCTATCTGCCGGATTCCAATGGTTTAAATCGCTTGCAAGATACAGAGTGTCTGATTCCGGGGTATTGGTGGGTAGGTTAAGTTTTATGTTTATTACCGGAAAGCTGTTACTAACAAAGTTAGATGAATTTAAGCCTACGATTTTATTGTCCAGCAAGGTGCAATATGTTCCCACAATATATGCCCAGTATTTTTCTGCCAAGTCACCTGTATATTCTATTGTGTTTTCAACAATAGAAACACCACTTGTTTCGTATTCTTCACTATATTCTAATTGAATGACTGCAGAGGCATAATGGCTGTCAGTCTGAAAAATATTGTTAATGATTTGAGAATTTTTTAGTCCTGACCCCTTAAAAGGACAAGAGGTGCAGTTTAAAATATTATTATTTGAAAAGCATATATTTTCATCATAACCGTAAGGATATTGTGAAAGACAGTAAAAACCATACTCACAGCCGTCGATTGTATTGTTATCATATACTGCGTCTTGAGTATAAAGGCACATAATGCCGTATTTTGAGTTGTTCACAGTATTATTTTTACTCTCTACATCAGTACAGCCCTCCATATGTATTGCGCCGGGACCTTCTATATTGTAAAGGACATTATCAGAACAAACAAGGTTGTCAACCTGAGCAAAGCCAAAACCGATACCCATAAAGGAACCTTCTTTAGCACCGTAGCTTGTGCAATTTGTTACCTGAACATCAGAAAATCTGTGGTATGGTGTATTTACTTCAATATTATCACCTGCATATTCTACTGTTTTTCCTTCGGTATTGAATGTGCAATTATCTATATAAAGTCCTTTCCCTATTGTAGACGTATAAAGTACATCATTATATTTTCTCTTTTCTTGAACTGCGTCATTAAATAGAATGCCAAATCCCTCGCTAAAGGTACAATTCTTAATGGTGGTATTACTTGCCTCTGTATTGCAGAAAATACTTGGGGTGATTGTCTGTGAGGAGAAGTTACAATTCTCAATTACACATCCGTCAGTAAGGTGAAGTCTTACATCACCGTATTCGTAACCGTCACCATCCCACCAGCGGGATATATTAACATTATTCAAAGAAACATTCTTTCCTGTTAAAACCAAACTGGAGTTTGGCATAATTTTGAGAGAGCCATTTATAATAGGGCACTTTGCCTCAGATGTGTATATGTAATATGTTTTACTTCCAAGATTAAGAGGAATACCCAATTCTGTGGCAGAATCAAGTGCCTTTTGAAAGCAACGCATCTCGTCAACGGTATTGGGTGTTAACCCGAATTCATCCGGTGTAACATACTCTTTTGTTTGTGTGGGGGAGGTGCTTTCCGTTGGTATCTCCTCAATTTTGGCTATTACTTTTTGTATCTTGGTTGCATCACTAATATTTACTTCGCCGTCAAGATTAAAATCAGCTAATCTCATCTCTTGACTGGTAAATGAAAGTTTTTTTGCAAGGTATTTTTGAATATATGTGGTATCTCTTATTGATAATTTACCGTCAAGGTCAACATCTCCGTTTACAAATTCTGAATCAGAATATGCAGAAACAGTTAGCATTACTGATGTGAACAACATAATTGAGATAATCAGAGATGTAAATTTTTTCATTGTTAGAACTCCCAATATCCTCTAATAAAAAACACTAAAAATATTATAGAGGATTGTGCTGATAATATCAAGTTGACAGGAGCAATTTTTAGGCAGAACACATAACCCAGCGTAATTGTATCATTTCTGTTGCAATAATGTAATAAAAATGTTATAATTACAAGGTATAAGGGTTAAAAAATCCTACTTAATAAAAAATTGTTGTATTTTATATACATATTTACAGGAGGTTAACAGTGAATTGGGTTAAGAGAATTTCCATTACAATTACTGTGTTTATCCTTGGAATAGTGATGACTGTTTTTCCGCTGATGAATGTAGGCGCTGTCTATTATTTTAACGGCGAAAAGATGATTTCCGATAGCGGATATAAATATTACAGAGCATGGAGTCAGGACCAGTTTCCTTGGCACAACACAAAGCCAAGTGACGCATGGGAGTCAGACTGGATGAATAGGTACGGTTGCAGTACTGTGGCTATGGCTAAGATGTTTGTTGAGGCGGGTGTGGCTAATCCATCCACTGTAAATCCGGGAACACTTATGAGCAAGTACGGCTCACCCTCCAAGGGTATTGGAGATGTGGGCATTTACTGGTCAACCCTTGCCGGTCAATTCGGAATGACCTGTGAAAGTTTTCAGTATTATCCCACAGGCTCCTTTTACAACACTGCAATGAGCTTTTTCAACAGGAAAGACCACCAGTATCACCTTTTGCTTAAGGTTACCCTGTCCCACGGTGGCTCACACTATGTTCAGGTTGACCGTCAGGCAACCATTGACTCAGGCGAGATTGTATATAACGACTCCACCAATACCTCTGACGGAGGAACAAGGTATAATTCAGCCTCTGCCTACTATGATGCTGTGTCCCTTAAAAGGTTAAGTAACTCCAACTATACTGCAAACTATTTTGTAGTGTTCTATACAAATGCCAATCTTAAAATGAAAAATATAGTTGAGAGAAGCTCTACCTCAGCTCAAATATACTGGTATCCAAACGGTTCTTGTCAAAACTATTTGGTGTTTAAGAGAGAAAAAGGAGAATCCTCATGGAGCGGTAAGAAAATTGCTAATGTTAAGCATATTACCGGCGAGGGAATTCGTTCCTACACAGATAAAAATCTTGTAACAGGGACAACATATCAATATACTGTACGAGGTTATTACACAGTGGGTGGGAAAAATGTATATACAGATTACAATAAAAACGGATTGTCCGTTACAACCCACGCAGATGCACCAAAGCTGAAAAGTGCCGAGAGTATTGACCACAAGACAATAAAAATCTCTTGGAGTGCGGTTAAAAACGCAGACGGATATAAGGTTTATCGAAGAAACAGCAGTACAGACAAGTGGACTGCCCTTGATGACGATGTAAAGAAAACTGAATTTACAGATAATACTGCTGTTTGCGGTGAAAAATATTACTATACCGTTAGAGCTTTTATTGGAGAAAAGAACTTTTTAGGTGCCTTTGACCAAAAGGGTATTTCGGGAGTGGCTGTTCCCAAGGAGGTAGTTTTAGACAAAACCGAAAGCCTTGATTTTAACGCAATTAAATTGACTTGGAATAAAATTTCAGGTGTCAACGGATATTGTATTTACCGAAAGGGCGGAACAGATAAAAACTATAAGAAAATCGGAACTGAAATAGGAGCAAAAACCACTTCATTTACCGATTTGTCACCTATATGCGGTCAGAAATACACCTATACGGTAAGAGCGTATAAAACAGTAAACAATGTGGATTATCTTGGAAAATATAATGCCACAGGTATTGTGGGCAAGGCAAATACAAAGGCTACTGCCTCAACCAAATATACAAGCAATGCCTACGATAAGATAAAGCTGGAGTGGGAGGCTGTTAACGGAGCAACGGGATATACAATTTATCGCAAAGCGGAAGGCGAAAAAAGTTATCAAAAGGTTGCCACAATTAACGGCAATGGTAATGTGAGCTACACAGACAAAGACCTAAAGTGCTGTGTAAAGTACCTTTACAAGGTGCGTGGTTACAGAACAGTAAACGGAAAAAATTACGAGGGTGAATATGGGGTTGCTGTTGAGGCTTACACAAAACCTGCAAAGCCGAAGCTTACAAATACACAAAGCATAGGTTACAACACTATTCAGGTTAACTGGAATCAGGTTGACGGAGCAACAGGATATACCCTCTACAGAAAAACAACAGGAAAATACAAAAAGCTATTGGATATTACAGGCAAGACAAGAACTGCCTGTCAAGACCAAACTGCAGTTACAGGAGTAAAATATACATATACAGTGAGAGCCTTTTGTAAGAAGGGTGATGTAATTAAGTACAGCAACTGCGGGGATGCCATTACCGGTACAGCCTATCCGTCACAGGTAGTGCCTGTTGCAGTAAAAAGTTTGAGTTATAATTCCACAGAGGTAATGTGGAAAACTGTTGAGGGTGCAAGCGGATATAAAATTTATCATAAAAAAGCCACCGACAAAAGCTACAAGCTCCTTGGTACGGCCTTGGGCAAAAACAATGTGAGATACGTTGACAGTAACACAGAGTGTGGTGTTGATTATTGCTACACTATAAAGGCTTTTAGAACACAGGGAGAAAGTGATTACTACGGACCTAACAGCCTGGTTATTAAGGGCAAGTCAATTCCCTCTGCACCTGTTGTAAAGGTTAGCAATCTAAGTTATGACTCCCTTAACATCTCTTGGAACAAGGTAAACGGAGCAGACGGTTACAGAATATACTACAAAAATAGTAACGATACAAAGTGGTCAAGGCTTACTACCTTTGATAACGGTGACTTGACAAGCTTTTTCCAATCATCACTAACAACCGGCAAAAAATACACCTACACAGTAAGGGCGTATCACAAGGTTGATAATTCTAAATGCTGGGGAGCATATGATAATACCGGAGCAAGCGGAACACCTGTTACAACAGCTCCAAAACTTACATCCTTAAAAAGTATTAACTACAAAACAAACAGGATTAACTGGAACTCTGTTGCCGGTGCAAGCGGATACAAAATTTACAGAAAAACCCAAAACACTTCTTGGGCGGGCATAGCAACAATACAGGACAAGTCTGTACTAAGCTATGATGACGCAACTGCATCCTGTGGCGTAAATTATACATATACAGTTAGAGCGTACAGGACGGTAAATAGCAAAAATATATACGGCAAATACAGCGAAACAGGATTATCTATAACATCAGTTCCCGAAACACCTATCATAAGCCTTTCTTCAATTTCATACAATAAGATTAGTGTTACATGGAGCAAGTGCCTTGGTGCTGACGGTTACAAGGTTTATCGAAAGCCGTCAGGCGGAAGTTACTCTCATATCAAGACGGTTACAGCAAAGGGTAATTACAGCTTTTACGACACTGTTTCCTGCGGTGTTGAATACACATACTATGTAACAGCCTATGTAACAGTTGACAAAATTGAGTACGGTAGTTACGGAAGTAAGGAAAGAAGTTGCAAGGCTGTTCCGGCAACTCCTACAATAACATCGGTAACAGCCGGAGCCAAAAAGGCAACTGTAAATTGGGAGAATGTTGCCGGAGCCAGCGGATATTATGTTTATCGCAAAGAGGGTAACGAAACCTATAAATTGATTTACGACGCCGAGGGCAACAGCACAAAGAAGTTTACCGACACAGGACTTGAAACAGGCAAGAAATACACCTACACCGTAAAGGCATACACCATTTGTCCGGCAGGTTACATCACAGGCGGTTACAACAAAACAGGTGTTTCCGTGACGGTGAAATAATATGGTTATGTAATTTTTAATTAAAAAGTGCTTTCTCTGTTTGAGCAGAATTAACAGAGAAAGCACTGTTTTTATATAATAATATATTAATGTGTAAAAACATTAAAAAAATTGTCCCATTTTTCCATTTTCCTTTGTTGTATATAATGTGAAGACGATATATAATATAATTCGTAAGAAGATATACAAGTATATTGTTTTTATAAATTAATATTTTTAGTTAGTTGGAAAGGACATATTATGAAAAAATTATTATCACTTTTACTTACTATCGTTATAATGCTTACGGCTTTATCTGTAATTCCGTCAGCAGGTGCAGTCACAAAGGATTTTGCAAAAACAGTTAATGTATTGTCAGAATCAGCCACATCAGGAACAACAGGGGACTGTAAATGGGCATATGATGCATCTGCCAAAGCTCTTACCGTTTACGGCAAGGGCAAGATGGAGGATTATTCCGATCAGAAGAATGCCCCATGGTATGAATTAAAGGATAAGATTGATAGCATTGTAATTGAAAACGGTGTAACAGCAATAGGAGATTTTGCATTTAATAATTGTACAACTGTATCTAAAGTAACAATTCCCGAAAGCGTAACAAGAATTGGGGAAAAAGCATTTGATAATTGCAACAAATTAGACGGTGTTTATATTACAAGTCTGAAATCCTGGTGTAATACAGATTTTGTAATTGGTTATGATGCCCCGGATAATAATTTAGAATGTTCCGCTAATCCCCTTGTTTATGGAGGAAACTTGTATCTGAACGGTGAACCGGTTAGAGATTTAGTAATATCTGACGATATAAAAAGGCTTGGAGGATATTCTGCGTCTATCGGAGATACAGGTGAAAGCGAATATTATGCAAGTCCGTTTATTGGATGTAAATGTATTGAAAGCGTAACAATTTCCGATAGTGTGATTAGTATTGAAGATGGGGCTTTTTACGGTTGCACAGGTCTTACAACTGTGATAATGGGCAACAATGTGGCATATGTTGGAGATAAGGCTTTTTATGGTTGCACAAGCCTGACAATCGTGAAAATAGGAAATAGCGTAGATATTATTGGAGAATATGCATTTTCTCGTTGCAGTAGTTTAATAGGGGTAATTATACCGGACAGTGTAACCGAAATAGGCGATTACGCATTTAAAGATTGTACAAAGTTAGGAAATGTAACTCTCCCTAATAACTTGACAAACATTGGAAGAGAGATGTTTCGAAGCTGTACGAATTTAACCAAGGTAACAATTCCCGACAGCGTAACCGGTTTTGGTGATTATGCTTTTTATAACTGTTCAAGTCTGACAGCGATGAAAATATCTGACAAAGTAAAATATGTTGGAGATTGGGCATTCTTTAATTGTGGCAAGCTAACAAGTGTAACAATAGGAAAATGTGTTAAAGGCATTGGATACGGTTCATTTAGCGGTTGCAAAGGCTTGAAGGATGTATATTACAACGGTTCAATAGAACAATGGAAACAAATTAATATCTATAACAGCAACGATGGTCTTCTCGGTGCAAACATACACTGTGCATACAAAGCATCACAAAAAATTACAGGAGTAAAAACTCAGTATGTCACAAAAGCCGGAAAGTCCTTTAGCCTAAAACCAAAGGCAAATACAAAGCTGACTTATACAAGCAGTAATAAAAATGTTGCTGTGGTATCTTCAAATGGCAAGGTAACGGTAAAGGGCGGTGGATGTGCATACATCACCGTTAAAGCAAGTGGAAACGAAAATTACAAGTCAGCAACTGTAAAGACAAAGATTATTTCCGCACCAAGGAATTTCACCTCAAAGGATGTTTCCAAGGAGACGAAAACATCCAAGACAAAAGCCAAAATTACTTGGAAATCCCTTGCCGGTGCAAAGGGTTACACAGTACAGCTTGCAACAAAGAAAAGTTACAAGGGTGCAAAGACTGTGAAGAACAGCAAAAATTCAGCCACACTAACAGGTCTTAAAAAGGGAAAAACCTACTATGTAAGAATAAGCGCCTACACAAAAGTTTCCGGCAAAAATTATTCTAACAAGTGGTATACAGTAAAAT
>JBJEOZ010000068.1:0-8768 GCA_051880975.1 Ruminococcus sp. | reverse complement strand
ACAGAGCATATAAATATTCTCCCGGTGGCAAGGTTGAGCCAACCGATATGCCTGACCTTGGCAGCAGATTTGAAGGACTTAGAGAGGCCATTAAGGAAGCGGTTGCAGAAACCTCCGAGGAACTTCTTGAAAAGTTCATTGAGGGCGAAGAATTTACCCCGGAGGAGATTATCTTAGGTGTTTCACAGGGTGTACGAGAGGGTACAATTATCCCTGTTTTCTGCGGTGACGCACACAATACATACGGAATTGACCAGTTGCTTAACTCATTAATTTGGCTTGCACCAAAAGCGGATTCCGGAGAGGAAATCGGAACAGATGTTAATGGTGAGCCGGTTGAAGTGGCTGTCAGTCCTGACGGTGCTACTGCCGCAGTAGTATTTAAAACAGTAGTTGACCCATTTGTTGGAAAGCTAAGCTATGTTAAGGTTGTAAGCGGTAAAATTTCTGCCGATGCACCTCTTATCAATATGAGAACAGGTGCAAACGAGAGAATTACCAAGGTGCTTACTGTCAGAGGCAAAAAGCAAGAGGACGCACAGTTTATCGGTGCCGGAGATATTGGAGCAATTCCAAAGCTGGGTGACACCCTTACAGGGGATACACTTTGTTCACCACTTAGAAAGGTAGCTTTGGAGGGAATAGAATATCCCGTTGCAAACTACTCTATGGCTGTATATGCCGACAGTAAAGACGATGAAGAAAAAATCACACAGGGTATCCTTAAGCTTATGGAAGAGGACCCTACAATTAGATATATACACAATCACGAAACCCACGAAAGAGTTGTTACCGGTCTTGGCGAGCAACAGCTTGATGTTGTTGTAAGCAAGCTAAAATCAAAGTACAATATTGATGTTAAGCTGAGAAAGCCAAAGGTTGCATATCGTGAAACAATTCGTGGCACTGTTAAGGTTCAGGGTCGTCACAAAAAGCAAAGTGGCGGACACGGACAGTTCGGTGATGTATGGATTGAATTTTCGCCTTGTGACAGCGACGGTCTTGTTTTTGAGCAGACTGTTGTAGGTGGTGCAGTTCCAAAGGGATTCTTCCCGGCAGTAGAAAAGGGACTTCAAGACGCCATAAAAAAAGGACCTCTTGCAGGATTCCCTGTTGTTGGTCTTAAGGCTAACCTTTATGACGGAAGTTACCATCCTGTTGACTCCTCTGAAATGTCATTTAAAATGGCGGCAGCGATAGCCTACAAAAACGGTTTGCCACAGGCACAGCCTACACTTCTTGAGCCTGTTGGTTCACTTAAGGTTACAGTACCCGACAGTAGTATGGGTGATGTAATGGGTGAGGTTACCAAGCGCCGTGGCAGAGTGATTGGAATGGAATCAGGCGAAAATAATATGCAGGTAATTGACGCCGAGGTTCCTATGGCGGAGATGGGTGACTTTAACACATTTATCCGTCAGGCAACACAGGGCAGAGGCTACTACACATTTGATTTCGTCAGATATGAGGATGCTCCTGCAAATGTTGCGGAAAAAGTAATAGAAGACGCAAAGAATAATTGCGAATAAGATAATAATAGCTTAATAGATAGTTTTGGATTATTCCACAGCTATTGTTCTTATAATTTTTGTTCTCCATTTCTTGAGAATTTTTAAATTCTCTATTCTCTTTCTTCCATTGGAAAGGACCACCTTGTGTGGTCCTTTCCGACATTTTGCGTACTTTTAAACTTATAAAATATTGATTAATTAAGGAATGAAAACTTATTTTGAGGTGTAGGAAATGAATAAAATAAAAAGGAAACTTTCAATGATACTAATATTTGCGATTTTAGTGTCATCATTTCCTATGCTTAGCACACTTAATGCAGGTGCTTCTACGATAGTGTACGAAAAGGTACAAGGCAGAGTCCTTTATAACTTTGAATTTAGGGTACTTCAGCTTGTAAATAATGAGCGTGTTAAAAGAGGTCTTTCACAATTAAAAATGAGTGCGGGACTTATGAATGCTTCATCACGCAGAGCTGCTGAGATATCCATATATTATTCACACTGCAGACCAAACGGAGAACCAAATCCATTTGGTGTTTATAATTGGCAGTATCGTGTAGCTGAGAATATTGCTATCAATCAAAAAACTCCTGAGCAGGTAGTTAACGCTTGGATGAACAGTCCATCCCACAGAAGAAACATACTTAGCAAATATTACAGAAGTACAGGTGTAGGATGCTTTAAGGTTAACGGAGTTATATATTGGGAACAGTTTTTTGTGGATAACAAAATGAGCAAGATCGTTTCTCAGCCGGAAAACAAAACAATTACCTACTCTATTCCAATTCAAAAGAGCAATGTAATTCTTCGTCAAAAAGAAAACGTCGTTGATATTCCATCCACAGGACAAAGAACTCTTAGAGCCTATCAATTATCAACTACCATAAATAACTTTGATTTCATATCAAGCTTGAACTATAATTGCCTTACATTCTCAAGCAGTGACACTAATGTAGCCACAGTTGATTCAACCGGTCTTGTAACAGGCATAGAATGCGGCACAGCAAACATTACTGCATATGTAAAAGGTTATCCCACCAGAAAACTAACTTGGGTTGTGAATATTGTTCCATAGAATGTATTTGCCAATTAATTGAAGATAAAATGAAAGGAAACACCCCGCTCGGGGTGTTTTTAGTTTTGATGTGGTGTAATTAGGGTAATGTTAAATATAAAAAATCGGGTACATTTCATCATAATACTGTACCCGATTTGTTCTTTTTTGATTTATTTGGTTCTCATAAAAATATTATCTTACTGTTACCTTGCATTTTTTGTATTTGTTGCTTCCGTCCTTTGCCTTGCAGGTGATATAGCAGGAGCCTTTCTTTATGCCCTTGACCAGTCCTTTGGAATTTACGGTAGCAATTTTTGTGTTACTGCTGTACCATTGTACAGATTTGCTTGCACTGGATGGTGTGATTGTTTTGTAAAGCTGTTTTTTTCTGCCAACCTTAACCTTTATGCTTGTTTTGTTAAGATTGACGGAATACACCATCATTTTTGTTTTCTTTTGGAATTTAAGCTGGTTGTAATGGGAATTGGTCTGATTTTTTCCGTATTGAACTCCATCCACGCTGTCCATAACCTCTAATACGAAGGAAGTGGATAGTTTGCCTGAGCCTGTAACTTTAAACTTCATTGTAATGATATTTGTGAATTTGGTGAAATCCATAGGCTCCATAATACAAATAGAATTAAAGTTAACTCTGTCGGGATGAGCCTTGTAAAAGAAACTTCCTGTTTTCATTTTATCACTAAAGCTTACGGACAAAAGCTTTAGTCCGGATGAAAACTTGGCATATGCTTGAATATCCTCCATAACCTTAGGTGCTTTCATTGCATATGTAGCGTAAACTATTTCGCCCTTAACTGCTTTTTTTCCGTTAAAGGTGGTTGTTGCTGCATTTGCAGTACCGCCGAATGAAAATAGAGTGATAATAATAGTAATGGCTAAAATTGCCGAAATAAACTTCTTCAAAAAATCACCTCTCTTTTAATTATAGATAAAAGTTATGAATAATTCAAGAATTGCGTATGTAAAAATTATGTGGTTTGTTTTAGTGAAAATATATAAAGAAAAATAAGGAAACACTGAATAAATTACAATTTAATCAGTGTTTCCATAAGAAAAACCGCACCGAAGTGCGGTTCGCTTTATTTATAATATGGGTTTATTCAATAATAGACTTTCCTGTCATTTCGTTTGGCTGTGGAAGGTCAAGAATTTTCAGCATTGTTGGTGCAATGTCTGCAAGCTTTCCGCCCTCACGAAGAGTACAAGGATAGTTAACAACGCAGAAAGGAACAGGGTTTGTTGTATGGGCAGTGAAAGGAGAACCGTCCTCCTCATACATCTTGTCAGCATTACCGTGGTCTGCTGTAATAAGTGCAACACCGTTCATTTCCTTGATTGCGTCAACAACCTTGCCTACACAGGCGTCAACAGCCTCAACAGCGTCAACAGCAGCACTGAATACCCCTGTGTGACCTACCATATCGCAATTTGCGAAGTTTAGGATAATCATATCGTACTTGCCACTCTTGATAGCGTCACAGCATTTGTCGCAAACCTCATAAGCAGACATTTCAGGCTGCATATCGTATGTTGCAACCTTTGGAGAGTTAACAAGGATTCTGTCCTCGTTCTCGTACTGCTTTTCAACACCGCCGTTAAAGAAGAATGTTACATGGGCATACTTCTCTGTTTCGGCAATTCTCAGCTGAGTCATACCCTGATTGGAGATGTATTCCCCAAGGGTGTTTACAAGTGACTGTGGCTTAAATGCAACATCTACATTTGGCATTGTTGCATCATACTGTGTCATACAGATATATGTGAGCGGGAAAAATCCGTTCTTTCTCTCAAAGCCGTCAAAAGCCTCGTCAACAAGTGTTCTTGTGATTTCTCTTGCTCTGTCAGGACGGAAGTTGAAGAATACAACAGAGTCGTTTTCCTTGATTGTATCTCCGCCCTCAATTACAGTTGGCAGTACAAATTCGTCTGTAATGTCCTTGTCGTAGGAGTTCTGAACAGCCTCAGGAGCAGAAACAGCCTTTTCTCCCTCACCGTAAACCATAGCGGAATATGCCTTTTCAACACGATCCCAGCGGTTATCTCTGTCCATTGCGTAGTATCTGCCCATAACGGTTGCAATTTTGCCTACGCCGATTTTCTTCATTTCCTCTTCACATTCAATTACAGAATCCTTTGCAGATGAAGGGGGAACATCTCGTCCGTCAAGGAAAGCGTGAACATAAACCTTTGTAAGACCTGCCTTTTTAGCAAGGTTTAAAAGTCCGTAAAGGTGAGTGTTGTGGGAATGAACACCGCCGTTTGAAAGAAGTCCCATCAGGTGCAGGGAAGAATCGTTGTTCTTGGCATTTTCTATGGCACTTGTGAGAGCCTCGTTGTTAAAGAAGTCGCCGTCCTCAATGGACTTTGTGATTCTTGTAAGCTCCTGATAAACAACTCTGCCGGCACCGATATTTGTGTGGCCAACCTCGGAGTTACCCATCTGTCCGTCAGGAAGACCAACATCCATACCGGAAGCACCGATTTTGGTGATAGGGTTTTCCCCGAAGATTTTGCCGATATTAGGGGTTTTGGCTGTAACGATAGCATTGCCCTTGTCAAGTGAAATGCCAAAACCGTCCAAAATCATTAAGATTAAAGGTTTTTTCATTATATTCATCCTTATGTGATAGATTAGTATTTACTTTGATGCAGCTGCAACGATTGGCTGGAACTTTGATGCTACAAGAGAAGCACCGCCGATAAGACCGCCGTCAACATCAGGCTTAGCAAGGAGCTCTTCGCAGTTGTCTGCATTCATAGAACCGCCGTACTGAATTGTAACAGCATCAGCAACATCCTGACCGTAAAGCTTTGCAAGTGTTGCACGGATAAATCCGCAAACCTCCTGTGCCTGGTCAGCAGTAGCAGTTTTGCCTGTGCCGATAGCCCAAACAGGCTCGTAAGCAATGATAGTCTTTTTAACATCCTCAGCAGATACATCAAAGAGGTCAAGCTTAATCTGTCTTGCAATAACTTCCTCTGTAATGTCACATTCACGCTCCCAAAGGAGTTCGCCAACGCAAACGATTGGCTTAAGACCTGCAGCAAGAGCTGCCTTTGTTCTCTTGTTTACAGTTTCGTCTGTTTCGCCAAAGTACTGTCTTCTTTCGCTGTGACCCAGAACAACATAAGGAACGCCCATTTCAGCAAGCATCTTTGGAGAAATTTCACCTGTGAAAGCACCGCTTTCTTCCCAGTGGCAGTTTTCTGCACCGATTTTGATGTTTGTACCCTCAGTTGCCTCAAGGGCTGCTGTAAGGTCAACGAATGGTACGCAAGCGATTACTTCGCAATCTGCGTCCTTAACCATAGGAGCAAGCTCGTTAAGTAGAGCCTTTGCCTCGCTTGGAGTTTTGTTCATTTTCCAGTTACCTGCAATAACTGCACTTCTTTTACTCTTATCCATTTTAAAAATCCTTTCTAACGGCATAACGCCTTATATGTAATGTTAGGGCGAACAGCTGTCCGCCCTAAAAAATTGAACTAATTTAATTACTTGTCAGCAATTACATCAATGCCGGGGAGAACCTTGCCCTCTAAGTATTCAAGAGATGCACCGCCACCTGTTGAGATGTGGCTCATCTTGTCGGCAAAACCAAGCTGAATAACAGCAGCTGCTGAGTCACCGCCACCGATGATTGTTGTTGCGTCTGTTTCTGCAAGAGCCTTAGCAACAGAGATAGTACCTGCTGCAAGAGTTGGGTTTTCAAATACGCCCATAGGTCCGTTCCATACAACTGTCTTTGCTGACTTAACTGCCTCTGCAAAGAGCTTCTGTGTTTCTGTGCCAATGTCAAGACCTTCCATATCGGCAGGAATTTCTGTTGCCGGAACAACCTTAGTTTCGATAGGTGCGTCAATCGGATTTGGGAACTCCTTAGCGATAGTTGTATCAACAGGGAGAAGGAGCTTTTTGCCAAGCTTTTCTGCCTTGTCCATCATATCCTTGCAGTAGTCAATCTTGCTGTCGTCAACAAGAGAAAGACCAACTTCGTAGCCCTTAGCTTTAAGGAATGTGTAAGCCATGCCGCCACCGATGATAAGTGTGTCGCACTTTTCAAGTAGGTTAGAGATAACATTCAGCTTGTCTGCAACCTTTGCACCGCCCAGGATAGCAACGAAAGGTCTTACAGGTGTTTCAACAGCGTTGCCAAGGTAGTCGATTTCCTTCTGCATAAGGTAACCAACAGCTGTGTCCTTGATGTGGTCTGTAACACCGGCAGTTGAGCAGTGTGCTCTGTGAGCAGAACCGAAAGCGTCCATTACATAGCAGTCAGCCAAGGAAGCAAGCTCCTCAGAGAATGGCTCAAGGTTCTTTGTTTCTTCTTTTCTGAATCTTGTGTTCTGAAGAAGAACAACATCTCCGTCCTTCATTTCAGCAACAGCCTTCTTTGCATTTTCGCCAACAACCTCGTCGTCAGCAGCAAATACAACATCCTTGCCAAGAAGCTCGGAAAGTCTTACTGCAACAGGAGCAAGAGAGAACTTTTCTTCAGGACCGTTCTTTGGCTTACCAAGGTGTGAGCAAAGGATAACCTTGCCACCGTCGTTCATAATCTTTTTGATTGTTGGCAGAGCAGCAGTAATTCTGTTGTCGTTTGTGATAACACCGTCCTTAAGAGGTACGTTGAAGTCACAACGGCAGAGAACTTTTTTGCCTGCGTAATTGACATCATCAACAGTAACTTTGTTTAAACCCATATTTTATACATCCTTTCAAATGATTTGCATAAATAAATATCTGTTTTCAGACACTTTAATTATATAACAACATTGTAATATTTTCAATAGTTATTGGGATATTATCTGCATTTTTTACATAATACACAATATATAAAGCTAAGTTGGATATAATAAAGTATAAAAATAAATTTAGAGAGAATTTTATGTAAAAATAAAGTGTATTTACTGTGAAAAATTCGCCCTAAATTCCTTCATCCCAGCTGTGGCGGTGGAGGTTTCCATGAGTTAACAAATCGGGATAATCCCACTGCCTGAGCACCTCATATGTTGCTATTGCCACCGAATTGCTAAGGTTAAGACTTCTTGCGTCCTTGACCATTGGTATCCTTACACAGCTTTCCTTGTGTTGTAAAAGTAGATGCTCGGGAAGTCCTCTTGTTTCTTTGCCAAAAAGCAAATAGCAGTCGTCGGGATATTCTACATCTGTATGTCTGTTAAGTGCCTTGGTGGTGTAGAGAAAGTACTTTTTGTCCTTAGTTTTTTCCAAGAAATCATCAAGGCTGTCGTAGTAGGTTATGTCAAGAAGATGCCAGTAGTCAAGTCCGGCTCTCTTTAGCGTTTTGTCGTCAACAGAAAAACCAAGTGGCTTTACAAGGTGGAGCCTTGCACCTGTGGCGGCACAGGTTCTTGCAATATTTCCTGTGTTTTGGGGAATTTCAGGTTCAACCAAAACTATATTTAGTGTTGCCAAAATCATCACCTCTATACTCATTCTATACTCATTATAGAAAAATTATAATACAATTATAGCATATCGGAAAAGTGATTGCTATACCTTGGGAAAAGTCGGCAAGGGTGGATTTCATTTTCTCTAATAGCCAAACAATATGTGTGGATAATAATTTTGAGGAGGTGGAAATGTGAGCAACTCAGGATTATTCAAGGGTGTTTGTTTTGGCGTTGTGTCGGGAATTGCTATGGGTATGATTGGTGAGAAGATGATGGAAAGCAAGATGAAAAAGCCAATGAAAAAGAAAATGAACAGGGCAATTCACGCAATGGAAGAAATGGTGGACACAGCGTCGTATATGTTTAAGTAAAAAAGAGAAATAAAAGAGGGGCTGTGGTAAATGCAAAAGATTTGCCACAGTCCCGATATTTATTCAATATTTTCTTGAAGAAACAATCATACCAAGTAATTCCGAGCCACACTGTTACAAGCAGACAGTTTAGGTTACACCAAGCCTCCACCAGAGGGGTATTCCCTTGCTAAGGGAAATGTCACGAAGTGACAAAGGGTTTGCCGTTTTCGCCAGAAAAAGGGGGACCGCTTGCGGTGGAAGGAGGGAAAAAGTGTTCTCTTTTACTCCTTTTGTCTTTAGAGGATAGTTTGGTTTACTGTTCTGACTCATACCTTGTTATCTAAAGACATACCAAGATGTATTGACTACTTTTTCGCTCCCTCAGTCACGCAAGGCGTGACAGCTCCCTCATCC
>JBJEOZ010000067.1:0-1870 GCA_051880975.1 Ruminococcus sp. | reverse complement strand
ATCCGTACCGTTGTGAGAATATCCCAAAACCCAGATAAGATTATTCAACTCCAAATCATTTGTAAAATGGTCATACATCATAATCCAAAGCTTTTTGAAGCTTTCTTCTCCGCCTTTGCCCCACCAGAACCACTGTCCGTCAAATTCGTGGAACGGTCGCCAAAGTACCGTAACACCTGCATCTTGAAGCTCGGCAAGTGCTTTGCCTGCCTTGTCCATAGCTTCAATAAAGGCTTTGTTCTCAGGAGTTCCGTCTGTCAAAACCAAATCCCAATCTTCGATTTCATCATTTTTGCAATCATCATAATCATCTGCAAAATCAGCACCGCAATGCCAGCAAATAGTCACAAGTCCGCCTTTATTCCACCAATCAACTGCTCGGTCAACTACTCCGTCAAAATCATCATTCATAAAATCAAGACCACGCATAGCAGGATATTTTCCGGTTATATCGTAAATATAATTCATTTCATATTCACTGCCGTCAACCCAAGTTGACTCCTGCTGACCGGATATAATACCGTTTCCGTATGTATCGCAGATATAGGCATAAACCTTTTTTGTTGTTTCGGTTGCATTTGCATTACTTAATTTCATTTCTGATTTATCCTCCTTTATTATCGAACAAGAACAAAGCAGAGAAATACATAGCAGTATGGATATTATACTAAAGAATTTTTTCATAATGTTTCATCCTTTAACAGTTTATTCAGCGAATCAATGAAGGCTTTGTCATTTTCATTGGTTCTTTTCTTTGGGCCTTTTTGGTGGGCACCTGCCATTCTTGCTTTCTTTGATTCGTGGCGTGTGGTAAGTAGCACAGTAAGGTTACTGTCATTTATTATCAGTCCGTTTTGAGTGATAGGCTTGCCGCCTTTTGACAGCACCATTGCAGAGAGTCCGTAGTCCTGCGTGACAACAACATCCCCTCGGCTGACCTGATTAACAAGTGCGAAATCAACACTGTCTGCACCCTTTGACACGGTTACGGTTTTTGCGTAATCACTGTTTATAATGTGGCTTGTGTCACAAAATACAACAACCTCAATTTTATTCTCTTTTGCTATATTAATTGTTTCCTTAACAACAGGACAACCGTCTGCATCAATTAGAATTTTCATAAGTTACACCTATTTTATGAATGTGCCAAATCATATAATTCTTGAATATCCTTTGGGAGATTGCCCGGAATCATTGAGTTCAACTTGTCCTCGTTGCCATCAGCAATAGCTTGCTCGTAGTACCAGCATTTGAATTTAATCATGGCAATATTCTTTTCAAGCTCCTTGATTTGTTCTTCAAGTGCTGTTTTTCTGTTCTCAAAAAGCTCCTTGCGATTGGTATATGTTGACGGACCTTCGGAGCACCAGTCCATAAACTGCTTAATATCCTTAATTTCCAAGCCTGCTGTTTTTAGACATTCAATTACACGAAGTGCCTCAATTTCTGTATCCGAAAATTTGCGAATGCCCGACTCTCTCTCAAGGTTGGGGAACAGTCCTTCCTTATCATAATACCTAAGTGTTGAAACAGGCAAATCAAACATTTTTGATACTTCACCGATTGTATACATAAATAACCTCTTTTCACTAAAAAGCACTTGACCTAAAGTTAGGTTTAGGTGTTAATATATAGATATAATAGCAGATTACCTAATCTGTGTAAAGCGAAAGGAGTATTTTTATGTTAGGAAATTTTCAGTATTGTAACCCAACAAAATTGTATTTTGGTGATGATTCGTTAAAGTTTTTGAATACAGAGCTTCCCAAGTACGGAGAGAATGTTGTGTTAGTTTACGGCGGTGGTTCGATTAAGAAAAACGGAATCTATGACGAGGTTGTAGAAATCCTTAAAGCAAACGGAAAGAATA
>JBJEOZ010000066.1:0-1878 GCA_051880975.1 Ruminococcus sp. | reverse complement strand
CTTGCCGACCTTATGATGGCGGCTCCGTCAGAGGTTGAGGAAAGCATTTGCCGACTGGCACAGATGGCTCGTGCGGCAGGTATGCACCTTGTAATCGCCACACAAAGACCGTCTGTAAATGTTATCACAGGTGTAATCAAGGCGAATATTCCATCAAGAATTGCACTAAAGGTTTCTTCAAACATCGACTCCCGAACAATCCTGGACTTTGGCGGTGCGGAAAAGCTGATAGGCAGAGGTGATATGCTGTATTCACCTGTTGGTGCGCCAAAGCCTATTCGTGTTCAGGGTTGCTTTGCCAGCGATTCTGAAATTGAGGGTGTTACAAGCTACATCAAAAATCACCACCGTTCACAGTACAACGAAGAGGTTGAAGAAAGAATTAAGAAGATTACCGTTGAGGGAATGGAAAATGACGGTGGCGGTCTTACTGACGACAGCGGTGAGGAGCTTGACGAAAAAATCGAGGAGGCAATCAAAATCGTCATTGACGCAGGACAGGCATCCACAAGCCTTGTGCAACGCAGATTAAAGGTTGGCTATGCCCGTGCAGGACGAATGATTGACGAAATGGAGAGCCTTGGCATTGTTGGACCTCATCAGGGAAGTAAACCTCGTGAGGTGCTTATGACATATCAGGAATGGCTTGAAAGAAAAAATATTCAAGGAGATAACGGGGGAGAGGATAATTCCCCTGAAGAATAATTATGGCTTTTCTTCCTATTACAAAAGAAGAAGTGAATAAACTTGGGTGGGACAGCCCCGACTTTATCTATGTTTCAGGTGACAGCTACGTTGACCACCCATCCTTTGGTGCGTCCATAATCACCAGAGTGTTGGAGGCAAAGGGATACCGTGTTGCATTCCTTGCCCAGCCAAACTGGAGGGACAAAAAGAACTTTAACCCCTTTGGCAGACCAAAGTACGGTTTCCTTGTGTCCTCAGGCAACATAGATTCAATGGTTGCCCACTACACCGTAAACAAGCGTAAACGCTCTGACGACGCCTATACAGCAGGTGGCAAGGCAGGCAAAAGACCTGACAGGGCGGTTATTGTTTACAGCAATATCCTAAAGGAGCTGTACCCCGATGTGCCTATAATTATCGGCGGTTTGGAGGCATCCTTAAGGCGATTTGCCCACTACGACTACTGGGATGACAGTGTCAGAAAGTCAATCCTCATTGACAGCAAGGCGGATATTCTCACCTACGGAATGGGAGAAAACCAAACAATAGAGATTGCAAAAAGGCTTTCAAGCGGTATGGGAGTAGAGAGTTTAAGGGACATCAGGGGCATTTGCTACTGCGTTCCAACTACCGAATATGAACCCGCTCCTGCGGTGGACTTGCCAAGCTATGAGAGGGTTTGTGAAAGCAAAAAAGACTACGCAATAGCATCCCGAAAGGAGCTGGAGGAGGCAGACGCTGTCCGTGGCAGAAGGGTAATTCAGCGACACTGCAAGGAAATCCTTGTGCAAAATCCCCCAATGCCACCACTTACCACAGAAGAGCTTGACTGGGTGTATTCCTTGCCATACGAAAGGTACTACCACCCCTCATACGAGGCTTTGGGCGGTGTGCCGGGAATACAGGAGGTTGAGTTCTCCATAACCCACAACAGAGGTTGCTTTGGTGCTTGTAACTTCTGCTCAATCGCATTTCATCAGGGCAGAGCAATCACCGTAAGAAGTGAAGAAAGTGTTATTAATGAGGCGAAAAACCTTGTTAAAAACCCAAGGTTTAAGGGATATATCCACGATGTGGGAGGCCCTACGGCAAACTTTCGCTTGCCCTCCTGTGAACTTCAAAGGGAGCATGGAATGTGCAAAAACAAAAAGTGCCTTGCCCCAAAGCCCTGCAAAAATTTACAGGTTGACC
>JBJEOZ010000065.1:0-8911 GCA_051880975.1 Ruminococcus sp. | reverse complement strand
CATTAAACAGCTCTTTAATAGATTTTCTACAATTATATATCACCTTTGCCGCCTCAAGTGACAGATGATGTCCACTTCGTCCAGGATTTGCACTATATTTTTGTAGAGATTTGCTTACATTTTGCTTTACTGATAAAGGTTTTGGGAAAGTAGTAGCACCGTTATCAAGATAAATCATTACCTTGTAACTACACCCAGCACAATTACTTTGTTATCTTCAAGAATTTCTTTTGCCCTTTCAATTTCGTCCTTAACCATTAAGCTGTAACCGCAAGACCTTGCAACATTGTTTTTCGGTGTTCTTTCCACCGAGCTTTTTATATTGTTTTTATCAAGTATATCTTTACCCTTTAGGGCACTTGATACTGAATTTAACAGAATATAGTATTTCAATAAAATCACCTCATAGTACAATACATACTATGAGGTGAAAAACCATCTGTTCTTATGTAATTATTCAGAAAGTAGGTCGGACATATCGTACATTCCTGCCGGTTTATCCTTCATAAATACAGCGGCATTGACAGAGCCCACTGCAAATACTTCCTTGGAATGTGCCTCGTGCTTGATAGAAACAACCTCGTCCTTACCGGCAAAAATAACCTCGTGTTCGCCAACGATTGTACCGCCACGAATGGAATGAATACCGATTTCGTTTTTCTCTCTTTGCTTGCGGTAGGAGTGCCTGTCATAAACATACTGCTTTTCATTTGGTGAAACCTCTGAAATTCCGTCTGCAATCATAAGTGCAGTACCGCTTGGAGCGTCAAGCTTTAGGTTGTGGTGCTTTTCGATAACTTCAATATCAAAGTTGTCGCCGTGACTTGCAAAAACCTTTGTTGCCATTTTGCAAAGCTCAACCATAAGGTTGATACCAAGTGACATATTTCCCGAATAGAAAATACCAATTTTTTCAGATGCATTCTTAATCATAGAAACCTGGTCAACAGAATACCCTGTTGTGCAAATTACTGCAGGAACACCCTGAGTTACTGCATAATCAAGCATTGAGTCAAGTACAGCAGGGTTGCTAAAGTCAATAATTGCGTCATACTTTTCCTCAATTTCCTCAAAGCTTTTGTAAACGGTAAAATCGTAGTCACCGCAGTCATAAGTATCAACACCGCAGGCAACAACACAATCATTTCTTTCTTCTATTGTTTTTACAATGAAATGACCCATCTTTCCTGAGCATCCGCTGATAATAATTTTTGTCATCTATAATTCCCCTTAACACAGTATTGGGCGTACTAAGTACGCCCAACAGATTAATTTTTATACTTATCCAACAGATTATACTTTGCCAAGCATTCCTTTAGGTCGTGATAACCTTGGTAGCTCATTGGCACAAGTGGCAATCTGCATTCACCGGCGTTAAAGCCAATGAGGTTCATAGCTGTCTTAACAGGTATTGGGTTTACATCAGAGAACATAATATCCATTAGTTCAACATAATGGAAGTTCATCTCTGCTGCCTTCTTGAAGTCATTGTCAAGACAAGCCTGGCAAATCTCGTGCATCTCCTTTGGACAGAAATTAGCAAACACAGAGATAACACCCTTACCGCCTAAGGACATAAACGGTACAGTCTGGTCGTCATTACCTGAGTAAATAGCAAAATCGTCACTGCAAAGACTTCTTGTAAGTGAAACAGAAGAAATATCACCGTTTGCTTCCTTTACACCAACAATGTTAACATGCTTTTCAAGCTCGGCATAGGTCTGTGGCTTCATAGCACAGCCTGTTCTTGAAGGAACGTTGTAAAGGATAATCGGCAAGTCAACTGAATCGGCAATAGTTGTAAAATGCTTGATAAGTCCTGCCTGAGAAGTCTTGTTATAATAAGGTGTAACAGTAAGAAGTCCGTCTACACCGTAGGTCTGAGCTGACTTAGAAAGGTTAACTGCTGTTGCAGTGTCGTTACTGCCTGTACCGGCAATAACAGGGATTCTCTTATTTACCTTTTCTGCAACATAGGACAAAACAGCCTTATGCTCTTCAACGGTAAGTGTTGCAGCCTCACCTGTTGTACCACAGGCGATAATAGCGTCTGTACCGTTTTCAATTTGAAATTCAAGGAGTCGTCCCAACTCGTCATAATTAACAGATCCGTCGCTGTTCATTGGTGTAATTAAGGCTACACCGGAGCCTGTAAAAATTGGTGTGTTCATATTATTAACCTCCAAAGGGTTTATTCATCAAAATATCCCTCAGCACACAGAAGTTCTGCAAGAAGAACTGCACCGCCGGCAGCACCACGAAGGGTGTTGTGGCTCATACAAACAAACTTCAAATCATACTGAGTATCAGGTCTTAGTCTGCCCACAGAAACAGCCATACCGTTTTCAAGGTTGCGAGCTGACTTAATCTGTGGCTGGTCTGGTTCTGTGAAGTAGTGGAGGAACTGCTTTGGTGCACTTGGAAGATTTAGCTCCTGTGCTCTGCCCTTATAGTTCTCCCAAACTTCTATAATTTTTTCTTCAGAAGGAACTTCGCCCTCAAAAGAAACAAATACTGCTGCTGTGTGTCCGTCAGAAACAGGAACTCTCAAGCACTGGGAAGTAATTGCAATGTCGTCTGTATCAACAATAACATCTCCGTCAATGTGTCCCCAAATTTTAAGCGGTTCTTTTTCTGACTTTTCTTCTTCTCCGCCGATATATGGAATAAGGTTGTCAACCATTTCAGGCCATCTTTCAAAGGTTTTACCTGCGCCTGAAATAGCCTGATATGTACAGGCGAGAACCTTGTTACATCCAAGCTCTTTAAGAGGATGTACAGCAGGAACATAGGACTGGAGTGAGCAGTTAGATTTTACTGCAACAAAGCCTTTTTTAGTGCCAAGGCGTTTTCGTTGAGCAGGAATGATGTTGATGTGGTCTGCGTTGATTTCAGGAATAACCATAGGAACATCAGGAGTATGTCTGTGAGCGGAGTTGTTGGAAACAACAGGACATTCTGCTTTCGCATAAGCCTCTTCAAGCTCTCTGATTTGGTCCTTAGGCATATCAACTGCGCAGAATACAAAATCAACTTTAGATGCTACTTCTTCAACATTAGCAGCGTCAAGAATAACCATATCCTCCATTGTTTTTGGAATTGGAGCAGTCATTGCCCATCTATTTTCAACACATTCTTTATATGTTTTACCTGCACTTCTTTTACTTGCAGCAAGTGCAGTAACTGTAAACCAAGGGTGATTTTCCAGCAAAGTAGCAAATCTTTGACCTACCATACCGGTTGCACCGATTATACCAACTTTGTAATTCTTCATATTCTTCTTCCTCCAAAATTTAAAAAATAAGTTGTGTTTTTCCTCACTTTATTATATTATAGATTAGAAAAAGCAAATTGACCTATTCTTGATGTAATTCTATCATTTAAAAAGAAGTATGTCAATTATTTTAATAAATTTAGATTGGAATTTTATATGAAAACAAGTGATTTTTATTATGACCTCCCTGAGGAGTTAATAGCACAAACTCCTGTCGAGCCAAGGGATTCCTCACGAATGCTAATATACGACAGAGCTAAAAAGGAAATTTCCCACAAGCATTTTTACGATGTGATTGATTACCTGGATGAGGGCGACACATTAATTGTAAACGATTCAAGAGTTTTGCCTGCAAGGATTTACGGTACTAAAATACCCACAGGAGCAAATGTAGAATTTTTACTCCTTAAACAAAAGGAAGAAAAGGTGTGGGAAACCCTTGTTAAACCCGGGAAAAAAGCAAGAACAGGTGACAAATTTTCCTTTGGTGATGGAATTATGACAGCCACCGTCATAGATGTCCTTGAGGACGGCAACAGGATTGTACAGTTTGAATGTGAAAACAACTTTTTTGAAACACTTGACAAAATTGGTCAAATGCCTCTCCCCCCTTATATTCACGAAAAACTAAAGGATAAGGAAAGGTACCAGACTGTATACAGCCACGAGTTAGGTTCGGCAGCCGCACCAACAGCAGGACTTCACTTTACAAAGGAACTAATGGAAAAAATCAAGGATAAGGGAGTAAATATTGGTTATGTAACACTTCACGTTGGACTTGGCACCTTTAGACCTGTTAAGGTTGATGATGTCACAACCCACAAAATGCACAGTGAACATTTTGAAGTTCCAAAGAAAACCGCTGACCTTATCAGAAAAACAAAGGAAAACGGTAAAAGAGTAATTGCAGTTGGTACAACCTCCTGCAGAACCTTGGAAAGTGTTGCAGAAAAGCACGGAGAAGTTGTTCCCTGTGACGGTTGGACAGATATTTTCATTTATCCCGGTTTTGAGTTCAAGGTGCTTGACGGGTTAATTACAAATTTCCACCTACCCGAAAGCACCCTGATTATGCTTGTTTCATCCTTTGCAGGTTATGAAGAAACTATGGAAGTTTACAGGACAGCAGTTGAAGAAAAATACAGATTTTTCTCATTCGGCGACAGTATGTTTATAAAGTAGGTATTATTTATGTATAAATTAATCAAACAAGAGGGCAACGCAAGACTTGGAGAGTTTGATACACCCCACGGCACATTCAAAACTCCCTGTTTTATGAATGTTGCAACAGCAGGAGCAATAAAGGGCGGTTTGTCAGCCTTTGACCTTGCAGACGCAAAATGTCAGGTTATGCTTTGCAACACGTATCACCTCCATGTTCGTACAGGAGATGAAAAAATCAGGGAGCTTGGCGGAATACACTCCCTAACCCGTTGGAATGGACCTATCCTTACAGACTCAGGCGGATTTCAGGTTTTTTCCCTTGCAAAGCTAAGAAACATCAAGGAAGAAGGAGTTTATTTTTCTTCCCACGTTGACGGAAGAAAAATCTTTATGGGACCTGAGGAGTCTATGCAAATCCAGTCAAACCTTGGCTCTACAATAGCAATGGCTTTTGATGAATGTATAGAAAACCCATCTCCCTACGATTATGTTGCAAAATCAGTTGAGAGAACAACTCGTTGGCTTGTTCGCTGCAAGGAAGAAATGGCAAGGCTTAACTCTAAACCTGACACCATCAACAAAAAGCAAATGCTTTTCGGCATAAATCAAGGCTCAACCTATGAGGATTTGAGAATAAAGCATATGAAGGATATTGCACAGCTTGACCTTGACGGCTACGCCATAGGCGGACTTGCTGTTGGCGAAACCAGTGAGGAAATGTACAGGATAATTGAGGCGGTTACACCACATATGCCGGAAAACAAAATAAGATACCTTATGGGTGTTGGTACTCCTGTAAATATTTTAGAGTCTGTAAAGCGTGGTGTTGATTTGTTTGACTGCGTAATGCCAAGCAGAAATGCCCGTCACGGTCACCTTTTCACCTCGAAAGGTATTATCAATATTAACAACCAAAAATACCAAATGGACTTAAGTCCTGTTGACGAAAACTGTGAGTGTCACACCTGCAAAAACTTCTCAAGAGCATATTTAAGACACCTTAAAAAGGCTGATGAAATGCTTTATATGCGACTTGCAGTAATTCACAATCTGCATTTTTACAATAATCTTATGGAAAACATCAGAATTAGCCTTGAAAAGGGTGAATTTGACACTTTCTATAAATTGAATGTTGACATTCTGGGAAATCGTATTTAAAATGACACTTGAAACTATATATTATTATTGATATAATATAACCAATATTATGAAATGGAGAATTAAACTATGAATCTTAATTTACTTTCCGCTGCCAACTCAGGCGGTAGTATGTGGACACTTATCATCATTTATGTTGTTATCTTTGCCGGTATCTACTTTATTCTTATCAGACCAAAGTCAAAAAAGACTAAAGCAGAGCAGGAGCTTAGAAACAGCCTTGAAATTGGTGACGAAATCACAACAATCGGCGGTATAGTCGGACGAGTTATTGCAATTCGTGAAGAAGCTGACGAGATTGTTCTTGAAACAGGTTCAGAAAAAACAAAGATGGTATTTAAGCGTTGGGCAATTTCAACAGTAAATACCGAAAAGGAAAAACCTGTTACAGAGAAGAAAGCAAGCAAAGGTTTCTTCGGCAGAAAGAAGAAAGAAAATACCGAAGAAAATCCTGTTGAAAAATAATTATCATAAAAATTTATACCCCTGAATATGATTTAATATCATATTCGGGGGTGTTTCTTTTGAAAAGTATAACAATAGAATTTAGTAAATTCACATTTTTAAAGGGGATTGTAATAGGATTAATTGTGGGAGAAATTGTATTGTTTGTACTTTTAAGCATTACCTCTGCTGTGATGGCAAGTACAGGAATACTGAACAATACTTTACTTGAAATTATGCTAACTGTAATTTGCGGAATTTCTGCTTTTATATCTGGTATAGTAAGCTCAAAAATCATAAAGGTAAAAGGTCTTGTCAACGGACTTATAAGTGGAATGTTATTTTTCGTAATTATATTTAGCGCAGGACTGATTATGATGGACGGTACTATCACACTTTTCACCTTTTTAAAGCTGATTGTATCTGTATTATTCGGAATGATTGGCGGAGTTTTAGGGCTTAATAAAAAGGAAAAACTGATTAAATAGCAAAAAAATATGGGCGAGTTACCTCGCCCAATAATTATATGTATTGATACCTATTGACTAATAGATAATCAGCAAACAGGAACTGTCCAACCCATTGTATCCTCTACCTTGCCCCACTGAATACCTGTAAGGTTGTCGTAGAGCTTTTGGCTGATTTCGCCGATTTCGCCGTTATTGATTGGCATAATCTTATCTCCGCACTTTAGTTCGCCGATTGGAGAAATAACTGCGGCTGTACCTGTACCAAAGCTTTCCTTAAGTCTTCCCTCTTCTGATGCCTTAATAACCTCGTCAATGGAAAGTCTTCTCTCGGTAACATTGTAGCCCCAAGATTTAAGCAGTTCAATAGTACTCATTCTTGTGATACCGCTGAGGATAGAGCCTTGAAGTGACGGAGTTATGATTTCGTCGTCGATTACGAAAAATACATTCATTGTTCCAACTTCTTCAATGTACTTTCTCTCTACACCGTCAAGCCACAAAACCTGAGTATAGTTGATTTTCTCTGCCTCGTCCTGAGCCTTTAAGGATGCAGCATAGTTACCGCCTGTCTTGGTAAAGCCCATACCGCCCTTAACTGCACGAACATAGTTTTCTTCAACATAAATCTTAACCGGATTTAGTCCCTCAGGGTAATAAGCACCAACAGGTGAACAAATTACAACAAAGAGAAGATGCTCGGCAGGATGTACGCCAAGATGTGCGTCAGTTGAGAAGATAAACGGTCTTATGTAAAGTGATGTACCCTCCTGATGTGGTACCCAGTCCTGTTCAACCTCAACCAGCTTTTTAATAGCCTCAACACAAAATTCTTCGTCAATTTGTGGAATACAAAGTCTTTCGTTAGAAACATTAAGTCTGGCCATATTTTTGTCAGGTCTAAAGAGGTTAATTCCGCCCTTTACATTTCTGTAAGCCTTAAGACCCTCGAAAACTTCCTGACCGTAGTGAAGAACCATAGCAGATGGGTCAAGCTCAATAGGACCGTATGGTACAATTCTTGGGTTATGCCAACCCTCACCTGCATCATAGTTCATCAAGAACATATGGTCAGTGAAAATGCGACCAAAGCCTAATTTACTTTCATCAGTAGGCTTTTCTTTTGGGTTTTTAGTAAGTTCAATTCTAATTTCTTCCATTGTTATTACGACCTTTCCGTAAATGAACTCTATATTTATTTTATCACAAATAATTCAACTGTCAATATTTATTAAGTAATTCATATCATCCGGTAACTCACTTCTCACTTCAACAGCCTGTTTTGTAACAGGATGAATAAACCTTAGGTATGAACAATGAAGTGCCTGACGGCTGATATAATCAAGATTTCCGCCGTACAAGTCATCCCCTGCAAGCGGATAACCCAAATAACTCATATGACAGCGGATTTGATGTGTTCTCCCTGTTTCAAGGACAAAACGGACAAGTGAATACTTTTTGTTTTTTGATAATACGAAATAATGTGTAACTGCCCTTGCACCGTCCTTATTTACTTCCCTAACTATTTTACTGTCAGGCTTTAGGCGTATATTTTTATCAACAGTTCCGTCTTCGACAATTTCTCCTTGGCAAACTGCTGTATATTCTTTATATAGTCCCTTTAGCCCGTTTGCAGTAAATCTATCCTTAGCAATAAGCACAAGACCGGAAGTATCCCTGTCAATCCTGTTAATTGCTCTAAAGGTGTAGTCCTCCCCTTTGCTGATTGCGTAATACCTTACAATGTTAGCAAGTGTATCTCTTTGGTGATTTTTCGTGGGGTGAACAGGCATATTAGGCGGTTTATTCACAATAAGGATATGCTTATCCTCGAATTTAATATCAAGTTCACCTGAAACAGGCTCAATTTCGTTGTTGTCACTTGGGAGTTTTATCTCTATTTTATCCCCAAAATGAACCGAATCAATAGTGCGGATAAGCTTACCGCCACTTGTAATTCCCTTTTCTGTCCTGACAAGCTTTGTTATCAGTCGTGAAGAGATTTTACAATACTTTTTTAGAAATTCCTTGCAAATAGCACCGTCATATTCCTTTGGTACATCAAAAAATAAGATATTATCCATAATTAAAATATATGTAATGAACGAGCAATGAAAACTACAAGAATCATCTCAATTACAAAGATAAAAGGCAGTCCTACCATAAAAAGAGATACTTTTGTCTTGTGGTGAATCATCTTCATTGTAATGTACATAGCCGCAGAGCCACCTAAAAGTGCTATAAGCATAAGTGTATTTTCTCTTACTCGTCTAAGTCCTATTTTACTTGCTTTTTTATCGTAATATGTCAGCAAAAATGCAATAAAATTAATAACAAGCAGATAAATTATAAAAATAACTGAAATCATTTTTTAACCTCGGGAGATGTTTAATTTGAAATACAA
>JBJEOZ010000064.1:0-1890 GCA_051880975.1 Ruminococcus sp. | reverse complement strand
TCTCCGTCATACACACCGCAAATTTGTATTTTGTTGCCCTTTACCAAAACGGTGCAAAGCTGTTCTTCAAGTACTGTAATGCCCATATTTTTTAGTTTTTCAAAGAATTCTTCAGGGGATGGCAGGTGATACTCGTGGTTACCCGGTGCAAAATAGCATTTATATTTCTTTGAAAGAATTTTAGTTAATTCAAGTGACTTTTTGTCAAGGCTAAGTCTGTCTGCAAGGTCACCGCCAAACAGCACTAAATCAGGGGAATATTCATCCACCATACCTACAATTTTTTTGATATTTCCGCAGTTGTGAAAGTCGGAGATGAAAACTGCTGAAATCTCACCCTTTATCTTTTTGCTGTTTAGTTCATAGTGTGTAGTCCTCAGTCTTCTGGTAAATGGACCGGAAATGGCAAAAACTAAAATAAGGATTAAAATGAGGATTAATAATATTAACAATACAATTTTAAGCATATTAAAACCTCTTTAGCCACATACAAAATTTACATAAAAATCAAAATGCCCAGTTGCCGTTTTTGAAGATTTCCACCCTTTCACCCTTGCGTGTTACCGCTGTGATGTTAAGGTCTTTAGTGCCTATCATAAAATCAACATGAATAAGGCTGTCGTTTATACCACGGTTGCGACATTCTTCAAGTGTCAGGCTGTCGTAATCCTCAAGGCAATTTGTAAAGCCCTCGCCAAAAGCAAGGTGACAAGTGGCATTTTCATCAAACAATGTGTTGTAGAAAAGAATTCCGCTGTTGCGAATTGGTGAATCGTACGGAACAAGGGCAACTTCTCCAAGGTAACCGGCATTTTCGTCCATATTTATAATTGATTTTAAAAGCTCCTCGTTCTTCTCTGCCTTTACTTCAACTGCTTTTCCGTTCTCAAATCTAACAGAAAAGTTCTCTATCATCTGTCCCTGATATGAAAGTGGCTTTGAGGAGTAAACTATGCCCTCTGCCTTGCCCTTTTGTGGGGTTATGAAGATTTCCTCTGACGGAATATTTGCGTTAAACTCAATGTTTGAGCCTAAGGTTTTTTCACTGCCACCAAGGAATTTTGCAGTTTCTATCATTCCAACCTTAAAGTCTGTTCCGTTTGAGGATTTGTATTCAAGTGTTTCAATATCTAAGGAGTTGAGGAATTTGCACCTTTCACTTAAATCTCTGTTGTGTTCCTCCCAGTTTGCAATAGGGTCGCCTGTTGCCCTTGAGGTGTAGAGGATTGCCTCCCACAGCTTTTCTATTGCTTTGCTCTTTCGTTCATTAGGGAACACCTTTTTTGCCCATTCAGCACCTGGAACTGCGGCAATGCACCACTGGTATTTGTTGTCCATAAGGTCACGATATGGCTTTGAAATTTTCCTTTTAGCCTGTTGTGCCTTAACCATCTTGTTCATATTTACACCCTTTAGTCCGTCAGGGTCTTCGCTTTCAAGGTAAATCAGTGCCGGTAGCACATCAACCTTGTGTTGAAGTCTTGCCTTTTCCCACTCCTCAACATGGGAAAGCACCTTTTCCTTTTGCCAACGGACATTCAGCTTTGTCAGTGGCTGATAGTACCAGTCAACAATAACCTTGCCGGCACCTGCACGGTAGCACTCCTCAACAAGTATTTTTACAAATTCAGGCTGGTCAAGCTCTGCGGTAATGCAAACCTCCTGCCCCTTTTGAACATTTATACCCTTTTGTGCAATTAATTTTGCGTAATTCCTTAAAACTGTCTTTTTCATATCTATCACCTTTTCTATTTTGTTCCATAGTTATTATGGAATAATTATACTATATATATTGTTAAAATACAATAAAATAAGGCTTTATAAAAAAAGCCTTACAGCTTGTCGAAAAAACTCGAAATTCAGGTTAACCGGATTTCGAGTTTTTGATTT
>JBJEOZ010000063.1:0-8950 GCA_051880975.1 Ruminococcus sp. | reverse complement strand
ATCCTCTTGAAAATTCTTATAAATTTAGTATAATGAAATCAGGAGGATTTTTTATGCTGGAAAATGAATTGATAGAACTGATTGAAGATATACAACTGAAAAAGAGCGAAAGCAATTACATCGAAGTTAAATCAGCCAAAAAGGGTTGCCCCAAAATTTTCGATACCCTTTCGTCTTTTTCAAATCAACAGAACGGCGGAACAATTATTTTTGGCGTTGATGAAAATGAGGACTACAATGTATGCGGAGTTTATGACCCTGCCGACTTACAAAAGAAGATAATGGAACAAAGTCTGCAGATGGAGCCGGTGGTAAGACCGCTGTGTACAGTTGCAGTAATTGACGGCAAAACCGTGGTAAGTGCAGAAATTCAGGAAATGGATAATTTTCAGAAACCCTGTTTTTACAAGGGTGCAGGTAGACTAAGAGGGTCTTATGTACGTGTTGGCGACGGTGACAGACTGATGACCGAGTATGAAGTTTACAGTTATGAAGCGTTCAAACAGGATATACACGATGAACTAAGAACGAACGACAGAGCGGAAATCGGGGATATAAACACCGAAGAATATCAGATGTATCTTCTTGAATTAAAGAAAAACAAGCCACACCTTGCCAAACTTGAAGAAAAGGAAATCAACCGTTTGCAGGGCTTTGTTGTTGATAATAAGCCTACCGTTTCTGCACTGATGCTTTTCTCGGTTTATCCCCAAGCTTACTTTCCACAGCTTTGCATCACCGCTGTTTCTGTTCCCGGAAAAGAAATGAGCGCAACAGGAAGTGTCGGCGAGAGATTTATTGACAACAAGAGGATAGAAGGCTCAATTACTCAAATGCTCAACGACGCACTGATTTTTGTCAGAAAAAATATGAAGACGAAAACCATAATTGACGCCGAAACGGGAATGAGAAATGACAGAACGGAGTATCCTGTTATCGCAGTCAGAGAGCTCGTACTTAATGCACTTATTCACCGTGATTACAGTATCCACACCGAGTCTGCTCCGATTACTATCACAATGTATTCCGACAGAATGGAAATTGAAAATCCGGGAGGATTGTACGGAAGATTAACACTGGATAATTTGGGTTATGTTTCTGCTGACACCAGAAATCCATATATTGCAGGCGCCCTTGAAATTATGGGCGAAACAGAAAACCGTTACAGCGGTATTCCGACTATAAGAAGTGCGATGAAGAACGCAGGACTTCCACAGCCGGTATTTTTGAATAACAGAGGGGTATTCAAGGCTATACTATACAATGAAATTATAAATAAAAAAGAAAACAGCGACCTTACAAGTCGGATTCTCGACTTTTGCAATGTTCCGAGAAGTCGCAGGGAGCTTGAAGAAAAATTTAAGAATGACATAACAATAGCCTATCTTATGAGCAAACATATGAAACCCCTGATTGTCGAAAATAAAATTGCACTCACTAAGCCCGAATCACCTAAAAGCAAGGATCAAAAATATTATACAGTAAAATAGTTCTTTTAGAGCTGAAACAGACACAACAAAAGGGTATGCAAACGCATACCCTTTGTTAGTGAAAGACAATTTTTGATTTTAAATACTTTAATTAGCCAAAGTATCTCTTTAAAAGACCTGCAAAGCCTGCGCCGTGGCGAGCTTCGTCCTTTGCCATTTCGTGAACTGTGTCGTGAATAGCGTCAAGGTTAGCCTTCTTTGCTCTTACAGCAAGGTCAAGCTTACCCTCACAAGCACCAGCCTCTGCCTCTGCTCTCATCTGTAGGTTCTTCTTTGTAGAATCTGTGATTACTTCGCCAAGGATTTCAGCAAACTTTGCTGCGTGTTCTGCCTCTTCAAAAGCGTACTTTGTGAAAGCGGCTGAAATTTCAGGATAGCCCTCTCTGTCAGCTACTCTTGCCATTGCAAGGTACATACCAACCTCGGAGCACTCACCGTTGAAGTTAGCTCTCAAATCCTCAATAATATCCTCGGATACGCCCTCTGTGATGCCTACAATATGCTCGCAAGCAAAACCTGCGCCTTCCTTAACCTCGTTAAACTTTGATGCCGGTGCATTACACTGTGGACATTTCTCCGGTGGTTCAGGACCTTCGTGAACATATCCGCAGATTGCACAAACCCATTTTGCCATTTTATTTTCCTCCTAATTATTAATTAAAATTTATAATTATCTGCAATGACTGCATTTTCCATAGTAGGTGACAACCTTTTTTTCAACTGTAAAGTCGTCACCGACAACCTTGTCATCAACAGGTAATTCTTCAGTGAACAAATCAGTAATTCTTCCGCAAGCAGTGCACACAAGGTGTGTATGTGGCTCCTCGTTACCGTCAAGGCGCTCCTCACCGTTAAGGGTGCAAACACTTTGAACCGAGCCATCCTCCTTGAAAAGACCGATATTCCTGTAAACAGTACCAAGGCTAAGGTCGGGGTAATCTCCCTTTAAATCCTCATAAATTGTCTTGGCAGATGGATGATCAGTACGGGACTTAAGCATATCGTAAATAGCTTTTCGCTTACTGCTGTAATTTCTTCTCATAACTGTACTCCAAAATAATAATCATTACTGATTTGATACTATTCTATCACAATTATTGTAATTTGTAAATAGAAAATCAGTAATATTTCAAAAATTTTTGAATACTTATTTATGGAAATAAATTTATAGCTATGCCTTAATTTTTTTGATGAAATTCAAAAAACTATTTTGGTTTTAGCGGACAGGAGTTTAATATGCCAACTGTATTTTTAAGTCCGTCAGTACAGGAATTTAACCCCTACATTGACGGTGGAAACGAAGAATACTATATGAACCTTATTGCAGACGCAATGGAGCCTTACCTTAAGGCATCGGGAATTAACTTTGTAAGGAACAATCCCGACACCACCACAAGACAGGTTATTGCAGAGAGCAACAAGGGCAACTACGATTTGCACCTTGCCATACATTCCAATGCTTCCCCCGAAACCATAAAGGGGCAACAACAGGGTGCTGACATCTACTATTACCCAACCTCAACTAACGGAAAACGCTTTGCAGAGATTATTCAGAAGAACTACAAGACAATATACCCTAACCCAAGCAATGTAGACCTCATAGCCACCACATCCTTGGGAGAAGTCCGTCAAACCAAAGCACCTGCTGTGCTAATTGAGGTAGCCTACCACGACAACAGACAGGACGCACAGTGGATAAGGGACAACATAGGCAATATTGCAAGGGTACTTGCACAAAGTATTGCAGAATACTTTAATGTACCATTTAAAGAGCCAAACACTTGATTTATTCTTCATATTTGCTATAATTGTGTTGATAGTTTTTAGATTTGATTTTTAGTCTTTAGTTTTGGGAGTAACTCAAAACTTAATTTAATTTTGTATTTTGCATTCTGAATTTTGCATTCCCTCGTATGAGGGAGGCTATCTGTAAACCAAATATGTACCTAACAATCTATGTGTGAACCCACACCTGGGCTCACACATTTAATTTTATCAGAAGTTGTTGTTCTTCTTTTTGTTCTGATTCTGATTTTGGTTGTTCTGATTATTGTTCTGATTCTGGTTATTTTGGTTGTTATTCTGGTTTTGGTTCTGATTATTATTCTGGTTGTTTTTATTCTGATTGTTGCTCATAAAAACACCTCCCTTTCATATAAAGCATTTGCACAAAAAAAGGAAATATACAAATGGAAAAATTTTTTTCGGAAATTAAAAAGCTGATTCCAAATGAATACGAGGAATTTTTAAGGCTGTACAACACCTGTCAGCCCTACAAGGGTTTAAGGGTGAACACCCTGAAATGCACAGAGGAAAAGCTAAGGTCACTACTTGATTTTCCCCTTGAAAAAACTCCCTTTTGCAAAACAGGTTACTACTATCCCGGCACAGTAACAGGTCTGGGAAAATCCCCCCTACACCACGCCGGGGCATTCTATATTCAAGAGCCGTCTGCAACCTCGGCAGTCACTATGCTTGGTGTAAAGCCCGGGGACAAGGTGCTTGATATGTGCGCCGCACCGGGAGGAAAAAGCACTCAAATCGCCTCGGAATTACAGGGTGAGGGCATTCTCTTTTCCAACGAAATTGTAAAGAGCAGAGCCAACATTCTCCTTTCCAACATAGAGAGAATGGGGGTTAAAAACTGCGTTGTAACCTCCTGTCACCCACAGGTGATAGGCGACCATTTGCAAAGCTTTTTCGACAAAATTCTGGTTGACGCACCTTGCTCCGGCGAGGGAATGTTCCGAAAGGACAGTGACGCACAAGGTGAATGGAGCTACCAGCACACCATAACCTGTGCAGTAAGACAGCTTGAAATTCTCAACAGCGCCAAGGATTGTCTTAAAGAGGGTGGCGAAATGGTGTATTCCACCTGCACCTACAACGAAAGGGAAAACGAGGGTGTTATTGAAAAATTCCTAAGGGAAAACCCGGAGTTTGAAATCGTTGACAGCGGAGCAGATTTTGGCAGAAACACCTTGGGCTACGCAAAGAGAATTTTCCTAAATGACGGCGGAGAGGGGCATTTTTGCTGTAAATTAAGGAAGAAAACCTCCACAGGGGGATATACTCCGCCCTTTGAATATGGTAAAATAAAGAATAGGGAAGAAATTTTAGATTTTTACCACAGCATTTTTGTAGGTGAGCCATTTGGTGACAACATTCAGGTTGTGGGGGACAAAATTTATCTTCTCCCTGACGATATGCCAAGCATATCGGGACTAAATGTTTTGCGTTCGGGAATTTTGCTGGGTGAAATGAAGAAAAACAGAATTGAACCTTGCCACAGCGCCTTTATGGGTGCAAATCCTAAGGAAATCAAGAACTGCGTTGACCTTGATTTGCACAGCGAGGAAATTAAAAAATTCCTCCACGGCGAAACAGTTGCACTTGACAGCAATATCAAGGGCTACACAGCAGTTTCGGTGAACGGAATTACAACAGGCTTTGGAAAGGCAAGTAACGGTGTGCTAAAGAATAAATATCCCAAGGGGTTAAGGAATTTATAAAGATTATTACGAAAAGAGATACTATGGACGGACTTTCTAACATTGGAACAATTAAAGAAATTCTCACAAGGCACGGCTTTAAGTTTAGCAAAAGTATGGGGCAAAATTTCCTCATCAACCCCTCAGTCTGCCCGAAAATGGCGTCAATGTGCGGTGCCAAGGAGGGTGTGGGAGTACTGGAGATAGGCCCGGGAATCGGAGTTCTCACCAACGAGCTTTGTAAAAATGCCGACAGGGTAGTGTCCATTGAGCTTGACAAAAGGCTTATTCCTGTGCTTGCAGAAACAATGGCAGAGCATAAAAACTTCAAGCTGATTAACTGTGATGTTATGGAGGCTGACCTAAAGGGCATTATTGAACAGGAGTTCAAGGGTCTTGATGTGGTGGTGTGCGCCAACCTGCCCTACTACATCACCTCCCCCATTATTATGCGACTTTTGGAGGAAAAACTGCCGATAAAGTCAATTACGGTTATGGTGCAAAAAGAGGCGGCAGACAGGCTCACAGCAGAAGTCGGCTCACGAAACAGCGGTGCAGTCACTGTGGCTGTTGCCTATTACAGCAAACCCCAACTGCTTTTCAATGTGTCGAGAGGCTCATTTATGCCAAGCCCAAATGTGGACAGTGCGGTAATCAAGCTGGATATTTCACAAACGCCAAATGCTATTGTGAAAAAGGAAAGTGACTTCCGCCGAGTTGTAAAAGCAGGTTTTTCACAGCGGAGAAAAACACTTTCAAACAGCCTGTCATCAGGCTTGGGAATACCAAAGGACAGGGCGAATATGCTGATAGAAAGAGCAAATCTCCCCACAAATATTAGAGCAGAAAAATTGAGCCTTGAAGATTTCGGCAGACTTTCCGACTGCCTGACGGAGTATGAAAATGAAGAAAATTAAGAATTTGTTGATAAAAATATTTAGAAAAAGGGAAAAAGAAACCCGCTGGAACCCTATTTTTCGAGTAGGTGTAATTTTGCTTTCACTGGGAATTGTGCTGACAATTACCGCCATTGTGCTGACAAATGTAGCCAACATAGAGGACTTAAAGATTTTCTCCCTTGAACCCAACGACCTTTCCACCTACTGCGGGATGGGAGCCTGCCTTGTGGCGATAGTAGGAATTTTCTTCATCTTCTGCGGTAAGGTTGAAAGTAAAAAGGATAATTAGAATACACTTTATCGGCTCCCACTGGGAGCCTTTTTTATCAAAACAAACTGTAAGATTTTCAAATTATCTGCGTATATAGTTATGTAAGGAGGTGTTTTGATGAGGGATGATGCACTGATAAGGTTGTTGCGGAAAAAGCCTTATGAGGGGATGAGGGTGCTGACAGAAACATATTCCGCCTTGATTTGTGCAGTTGTCAGGGGAAAACTGCATAGTTCTGTTTATAACTCTGCGGAGATTGAGGACTGCGTTGCAAACACATTCAGCGAGTTTTACATTAATATGGACAAGTATAACCCCAATGAAAGCAGTCTAAAGTCCTGGCTTTGCGTGCTTGCAAGGAACAACGCCATAGATATTTTACGTAAGGATAAGGGAAAAAACATTTCTATTGACGACCAAAACACATACGGTGAAATCAAGGACGAATTTTCCTTCGAAATTGATGTTGAGGACAAGGATTTGCGAAAACAGGTTCTTCAAGAGGTAAAAAATTTAGGTGAACCCGACACCTCAATTATCATCAAAAAGTATTATCTCAACAAGTCGTCAAAACAGATTGCAAAAGACCTTGGTATGACGGTTGCAAATGTTGATACAAGGACGCACAGGGCAATTTCTAAGCTAAAGAAAGTTTTTGGAGGTGAGGGTGTATGACAAAGTTACTAAGTGATATTTTTGATAATTGTTCTCCGTCAGAGCTTGATTTGTTGCTGGAGGATTATGACGAGGAACTTGCTGACGAAAAATCCCTTGACCGCATAACGGCTATGACAATGGGAAAAACAGGCATCACCAAAGCCACAAGGAAATTGGGCAGAAACACAAAAACACTGCTGTTGATTGCCTCTTGTGTATCAATGATTGTGGCTATGGGCGTGGGCAGTTTTGTTGCCGAGGCACTTGAATACAATAACGCTGTGGAGTACCTAAAGGAAAAAAACATTTCCATTAAGGGTATGAGCCGTGAGGATATAAAAAATGTGTATCGGGACATTACAACCGACTCCTACACCTACTCAAATAATTCTAAAGCGGTTCACAAAAACACCTACATCAACAGCGTACAGGGATATAACATTGCCCAAAACAACTTTAATGATTATCAATCAAATGCAAGCTCACTCCCCATTCAGGGCGGAGTATTAACGAGGGAAGATTATAGCCTTGCACAAAATAGAGAAGACTATATATTTGATGTGAGAGGGGAAAAGGAAGAATGGCTGACTGACGAAGAAGGCTATGATTACTGCGTTACCACAATAGAAAGTTCATATATATGTAAATATGTTGACGGCAGTGAGGTTTGGCAGGCAGAGGTTGAGGAATTTGAAATAGATTACTATTTAGTTACCGAAAAGGGAGTTTTAATCTACGGCACTACACCATACAGTGAAGACGGAAAAAATATGACTATGTGGTCGGCGTTTATTGACAATGAGGGTAAGGTGCTGTGGAAAAAGAAGCTTGATAATGGTTTCCACCATAACCTTAGTGCTTATGCCCGTGAAAACAAGGACGGTACATTTCTTGTTGTGAGCCTGTCCGATAACGAAATTTACCACGAACTGAATCCGCCAAAAGACCTTGTAAAAAATAAGGATAAGTATATGGTTATTTATCACTTGGATTACAGCGGAAAGATAATCAGCACCACCACCGCAAATATAGGAGAATATACCGATATATACAATGTTTTCAGGTCAGGTGAAAGCTATATTGCAGAGCTATATGACATATATTGCGACGACCGGAACGACACCAAATTTGTAAAGGTGAACAGAGATGGAAAAATTGTAAAATCCTTTAAGCTGGGGTCAACAACAGATGACTACGAATTTGTGGATATGACAGAGTTTAACGGAAAATTATATATCTCCGCAACCGCAAGACCCATTAATTCAGCTTTGTATAGAAATAATTTAGAAGAATTAAGCGAAATAACAACGCTGAAATTAATGAGGGAAGAGTTTACATCTGTCCTCCTTGTATGTGACTTTGAAAGTGGCAGACCAAAGGAATTTTACAGTGCAAAAGGCTCCTATGCAGGAAATCTGTCCGTAAGCAACAGGGAGTTAAAATGGAGCGTAAACAGCATTATTACAGCACATTATTCACCCTATACAAGTGCATATTCTTTTTGGGGAGAGAACAGAACAAAAACCTATACCTTTGACAAAAAGGGCGGGTTGCTTTACGAAACAAAGTCAAACATAAGTGATATATATTCAATTTCTTAAGTAATTTTGTCATTTATAAAGGGCTATGCACGAAAGCGCATAGCCCTGATTTTTTGTATTATCTGACTGTGTTTTTGGAAAATGAAGTTGTTTGAATGTTTTTAGGCTTAAATTTCCTATCCAAGTATTTCCCAAACCTCAACTGCCTACGGACAAACCCTCCACCATAATCTGTCCCTCTCCCTTTACACAAGGGGTTTGGGGGTAGGTAAAGGGTTTGCTGTTCGTTGTCAGTTTTTTTTGAAAGAAATTAGAAAACTTTGAAATACAATTCAAGAGCGTGAGAATAAAAATCTGCGGAGCAGTTTCCTTTTCTCTCCTTCGGTTTTGTTTCCTGTTATTTTGTTTGATTTGTTTTCCTTTACTTTTCTTTACTTTTCTTTCCTTTACTTTTCTTTACTTTTCTTTTCTTTACTTTTCTTTCCTTTACTTTTCTTTCCTTTACTTTTCTTTCCTTTACTTTTCTTTCCTTTACTTTGGGGATTATTGTCATCATTTTTGGGGTTAATGTTGACATTAACTCTGTTATTGTTGACACATT
>JBJEOZ010000062.1:0-1893 GCA_051880975.1 Ruminococcus sp. | reverse complement strand
TGAGTGTACCGTCAACATCCATTACTAATAGCTTAATGTTACTACAATCCATAACTTTGCCTCCATCGAGATACCATAAGAATATTTTATCAAATTTTGTAGAAAATCACAATATATATTTGATAAATCTTTCATTTTTTCTTGATAATCAGAAATAATTATTAGTATTAAGCTCCACTCTAAAATGCATCAACCCTAAAAAAGTTAGAACTGAACTAGCTTTTTATAAAGTTGATACATTTATGGGTGGAGTTACTTTTATGACCAGCTACCTACTCCGCTTGAGGTGGCTGTGTAGGTTGAGCCTTTTATTTCTGTTTGCCACTCGTTCCATATAACTCCGTTTGTGGGGTTGATTCTCCTTATTGATACTGATATTGCCGTTGTGGGGATTTCGGCTATCCACGCATCTCCTGACATTTTCATTGGGTATGAAATGTCTGAATTTTGGTCGTATAGTTCAAACAATGCTCCGTCATTTCCAAGCCACTTTTGTGGTGTGCCGTCAATTAGGGTTATTGTTTTAAGGGGTGGTATTGGGGGTTGAGTAAAAATTTGTGCGTCAGGGATTTCCGAACCTTTTAGGGTTTCAATATAGCGTGTGGTGTATTTTTGGATTTCTGTGCAGTCTTGAATATCTATTTCGCCATCTGCGTTTGCATCTGCCGAAGCAAGTTGAATTTCCTCAAGGCTAACAGCACCTGCTAAGTACTTTTGGATAAGGGTTATGTCCCTTACTGTTACTTCACCGTCATCGTTTACATCTCCGCTTTTGTACTTTTTTGCATAGGCTGAGATGTCTTTTGCAGGCATTATACCGTCAAAATCAGCCTCGGAAAATTCCCAGTCGGTGCTTATGTAGTCATCCTCATAGTATCTGATTGGGTTTTCTACCCTGTCACCCTTGCAGTAATATTTCAAACTTACAAGTTGGTCATCAAGGTAATACTTAACTGCATATTTTTCCTGTTCAAAGTACAGCCTTGGAACATCTCCGTCACCTACAACCCACACATCGTCGGTAATTTTCGGATTGCTGTCATTTCCACTGTATTTATTTAGATTGTAGTTTGATGCTACTTCCTTTTCGCCTTTTTTACTGAAACCTACAAGGTTTGAAAAGGTGTAAGCACCCTCATTTTGGCAAAGTTCTTCATAGCCGGAAATAGGTTCGCCAAAGGGTTGCCCTACTGTTTCATAATAGCAGTTGCTTATTTCACAAATTGCATTATTATCGTAGGTTGTAGTAAAACTTCCGATTAGGTAACCTACCTCCATTTGGTTGTTGCTATAATTCAAATACAGCTTATCATATGCGTAGCAATTTTTGATTTCCATTTTGTCACCGCTTGAAATCACCTTACCCGCAAGTCCACCTACAATGCTGTCCCAAAGTGAATAAACATAGCAATTTTCTGAATAACAGTTTGACATAACAGTACCATTTGTAGCTTTGTTGCTTTCAAATAATCCTACAATTCCGCCGGCTACTCCGTTTGCGATAACTGACGAATTACTTACACAACAGGCTTGAATTTTGTGCTGAACATTTGATGTGTTTTCAAATTTTCCAGCAACTCCTCCGGCAAAGTCCTTTTCGGTTTTTATGTACATACTGTTAAGCTTAAGGCAAAGAATATCGGCATCTTTTGCATAGCCGATAAAACCGGCGTAGTCATTTGGTGTAAACACATAAAGTCCTGTTACCGTATGACCGTTTCCGTCAAATTGTCCTGTGAAAGGCAATTCCTCTGTACCTGCCGGAGTCCAAATATTTTCGGGATTGTTAGCCTCATTTGTGCGGTTATCGTTTCCCCAGTATTCACAGTCGGCTAAGTCGTTGTACATAATGTCACAGGTTAACTTGTAGTATGCACTTGCGTATTTTTCGGA
>JBJEOZ010000061.1:0-1895 GCA_051880975.1 Ruminococcus sp. | reverse complement strand
TGAAACACCTGTTAGCTCCTGTTCGATACGCAAAAGTCTGTTGTACTTTGCCGTCCTTTCACTTCGACAAGGGGCGCCGGTTTTGATTTGTCCGGAGTTTGTGGCTACTGCAATATCAGCAATGGTGGTGTCCTCGCTTTCTCCGCTACGGTGGGAAATTACTGCTGTGTAGTTTGCCTTGTGTGCCATTTCGATTGCATCAAAGGTTTCTGTGAGGGTGCCGATTTGATTCATCTTAACAAGGATTGAGTTACCGGCTCCCATTTCTATTCCCTTTTTAAGTCTTGAAACATTTGTGACAAACAAGTCGTCACCCACAAGCTGAATGTGGCTGAGCCTTTTTGTAAGCTCCTTCCAACCCTCCCAGTCATACTCGGAAAGTCCGTCCTCTATTGAAATGACAGGATAATTCTTTGTCAGCTTTTCAAGGTAGTCAATGAGCAAATTGGTTGTCATTGTGGTTTTCCTCTTTGGCAGATTGTACATACCCTCTGCGTACCACTCGGAGGATGCAATATCAAGGGCAAGTTTTGTATTTTCTGTGTTGTATCCTGCCTTTTCTATTGCTCCTATGATAAATTCTATTGCCTCCTCGTCACTTTTCAGGTTTGGGGCAAAACCGCCCTCGTCACCCACAGCTGTTGATAAGCCCTTTTCCTTAAGTGCCGATTTTAGTGCGTGATAAATCTCGGTGCATTGTTTTAATCCGTCACGAAAGCACCTTGCACCCACAGGCATTATCATAAACTCCTGAATGTCAACATTGTTGTCGGAATGAGCACCGCCGTTGAGAATGTTCATCATTGGACAAGGCAATCTGTGACCGTTTGTTCCGCCCAAATAGCGGTAAAGGGGTAAATCCAAAGAAAACGCAGATGCCTTTGCAACAGCTATGGAAACTGCAAGTATTGCGTTTGCACCTAAATTGCTTTTGTTGTCTGTGCCGTCAAGGTCGCACATCATTCTGTCAATTAGTCGCTGTTGATAGGGACTTGTACCAACAAGGTGATGTGCTAATGTTTCGTTGATGTTGCGAACAGCACTGCACACGGACTTTCCGCCATACTCCTTGTCGTTGTCACGAAGCTCCACAGCCTCAAATGCACCTGTTGATGCTCCGCTTGGTACAATAGCCGACTGAACTGTACCGTCGTTTAGGGTAACTGTTGCCTCAACTGTTGGGTTGCCCCTTGAATCAAGGACCTGTCTGCCCTTTATGTCTTCAATCAAAATACACATAAATAAAACCTCCTTTATCTATCTTTGACAAAGGAGGTGTATTTATACTTATGATATGGAGATTTTTATTTCTTAACCTTGGGTAACGGAAATCTTTTTAGTCAAGGTAATCCTTTAAAATCTTACTTCTTGATGGGTGTCTAAGCTTTCTGAGAGCCTTTGCCTCAATCTGACGGATACGCTCACGGGTAACCTTAAATTCCTTACCAACCTCTTCAAGTGTACGGCTTCTGCCGTCCTCAAGTCCAAAGCGAAGTCTTAATACCTTCTCTTCCCTTGGAGTCAATGTATCAAGCACCTCGTTAAGCTGTTCTCTGAGAAGTGTGTGGGATGCGGCATCGGCAGGTGCAGGGGCATCATCATCGGGGATGAAGTCACCAAGGTGAGAATCCTCCTCCTCACCGATAGGTGTTTCAAGGGAAACAGGCTCCTGTGCAACACGCATAATATCCCTAACCTTGTCAACAGGCATTTCAAGCTCCTCTGCAATTTCGTCAGCAGTTGGCTCGTGACCGTTTTGGTGAAGGAGCTGAGAAGAAATTTTCTTAACCTTGTTGATGGTTTCAACCATATGAACAGGAATACGAATTGTTCTTCCCTGGTCGGCAATAGCCCTTGTGATAGCCTGTCTTATCCACCATGTTGCATAAGTTGAA
>JBJEOZ010000060.1:0-1903 GCA_051880975.1 Ruminococcus sp. | reverse complement strand
AACACGGATATTCCTCTCGACAAAGCACATCCCACCGTTTGTCCTGCAATAAGCCAAGCTACTACGGTTATTATCGCAATTACAATAACTGCAGGCACAAATACACCCGATACCCTGTCTGCAACCTTTGCAATCGGCGCCTTTGTTGCGGCCGCATCGCTGACCATTTGAATAATCTGCGAAAGTGTAGTATCCTCACCGACTCTTGTGGCCTCGCATCGTATAAATCCCGATTGGTTAATTGTACCGGCAGAAACTGTGCTACCAACCGTTTTGTCCACCGGAATACTTTCTCCCGTAAGGGAGGATTCATCTATTGCGCTGTTTCCCTCTAAAACGATTCCGTCAACAGGGATATTTTCACCGGGACGCACGACAAAGACATCACCCTTTGCCACCTGTTCAATCGGCATAATTATTTCAGTACCGTCACGATAGACGGTTGCAGTCTTTGGAGCAAGCCTCATCAGTCCTTTAAGAGCATCGGTGGTTTTGCCCTTTGATCGTGCCTCAAGCATTTTTCCAAGTGTTATCAGTGCAAGTATCATCGCGGCAGATTCAAAGTAAAACTCGTGCATATATGACATTACCGCATCTGCGTTGCCCTTTACCTGTGCGTCTGTCATGGCAAAAAGAGCAAAGGTGCTGTAACCGAACGCAGCCGTAGAGCCTAATGCAACCAATGTGTCCATATTAGGTGCACGGTGCCACAAGCTTTTAAATCCACTGATAAAAAATCTTTGATTGATAACCATAATTGCAACCGTCAGCAATAGCTGTAAAAGTCCCATTGCCACATGATTATTTTCAAAGAAAGACGGCAAAGGCCAATCCCACATCATATGCCCCATTGAAACATACATCAGAACAATCAAAAAACCAAGAGATGCAATTAGCCTTTTTTTGAGCACAGGAGTTTCTCTGTCCTTTAACGCATCTTCATCGGAATATGATTGTGAGCTTTGTTTGCTATTATCTTTTTTCAGGCTTGCCGTGTATCCTGCGTTGCGGACTGCCTCTATAATTTCCTTTGAATCGGCAGTGCCCTCTACGCTCATTGAATTGGTCAATAGGCTGACAGAGCAGGAGGCTACACCTTTAACACTCGATACTGCCTTTTCTACCCGAGCAGTGCAGGCGGCACAGCTCATACCGTTTACAGCATATTGTTCCATAATTTATTTGTAACACTTCCTTTATTTCATAAGCTTTTGCAAGGTTACTACTAACTCGTCAATTACCTCATCATTGCCGTTGCGAATATCTCTTGCAACACAGCCTTTGATATGACTTGCCAACAGCTCCTTGTTAAAAGCATTAACCGCCGCATTTACAGCAGCAGACTGGATTAAAATATCTGCGCAGTAAGCGTCCTTCTCAACCATTTTGCGAATACCGCGAATTTGACCTTCAATTCTATTCAAACGGTGAATGAGCTTTTTCCTTTCTTCATCGGAACGCTCTGTTGTTTTTTCACAGCAACCGCATTTTTTCATATCATCCATAACATCATTCCTTTCATACCCCTGTGGGGTATTGTTATTATATACCCTAACGGGGTATATGTCAATAAAAATTAAAACAAACATTTACATCCAATCCGCTTTAATGCTTTTAGTTATTATTTAACGATTTCACATATTGTGAGTATTGTAAGCGATTAAAGTATGTAAAATGTTTGTCTCTGTTATTTTATTATCTGTCGATTACACTAAATCAGTATAATCTTTATTTAAGTTCCTTGTGATATTTAGCTATTATTGAGTCTAAAGTAATTGATGCAAGGCTGTTTTTTAAGTCTGTCTGAACCTGCTCATAGGATGAATTCAGCACAGCGTTGATATTCTTTCCCACAGGGCAGAGAGGTGACGGCATTGAGTGAATACCGATTAGCTTTTAGATC
>JBJEOZ010000059.1:0-9145 GCA_051880975.1 Ruminococcus sp. | reverse complement strand
AACCGCCGGAACAGTTAACAAGAACAACACCCTCTGTTCCACGCTCATTATAAGCTATTGAACCGCTGGATGCAAGATATTCGGACTGACCGTTAAAGTAGTTGTGGAATTTGTTAACCTCGGCAACCTCTGTGCTCTTCCACTGTGAGGACTCAATGTTACCGAGAGTACCTGTTTTATAGCCTCTTGAACGGGCAAAGTACAGTGCTGACGCCTTGTTTCTTGAACCTACAAGAGCCCATGTTTTGTTAATGTTAGAATCACTTACAGATGTGGATTCCCTGCTGTCGTTTGAATAAGTATCGTGGGATTCTGCCCAAAGCACAACCTTGTCAGGGGACAAGCCTGTGTTGTAGTTGCTCTTAGCAGCACCGCTTGCGTTTCCCCCTGCAACACTTCCACGAATGCTGTTACCTGTTGTGTTGTCTGTTACTGACATATATTTTGCATATGAACCGTAGCTTCTTCCGCCACCGCAGGTGTTAAGAATTTCGCCGTAGTTATAAAGGGAGCTGTATGTACCCTTGTTTGCATAATATGACTTTGCGCCGTTGATAACTGTTGGCCAGAACTGGCTTGCTATTGAACCGTCATCGGGAGTTTCAATATGCTTTGCAGCGTCAAAACGGAAACCGTCAGCACCGCAATCAATACATTCCTTTAAGAAGGAGAGAACTCTCTGCTGAACAACGCTGTTTTCTGTTTGAAGGTCAGGCATACCAATCTGACCTCTTGTTACATTCCAGGCACTGCCGTCATGACAACTGCCCTCGTTGTGGAACAGCCAGTTGTTAGCTATTTGTGGCTCATACTGATAAGCTCTTTGGCAAAGGTTTTGCCAGTTTGACTTGTTGCCCAGATGGTTAGCAACAACATCCACTATAATATGTATACCGTACTTATGAGCCTCAGCACACATAGCTGTAAATTCAGCCTTGTTTCCCAAGGCATTTGAGCCTGTGTTGTCAATGGAGAATCCGGCAGGCTGATAGAACACCCACCAGTTACCTACACTAACACCCTTTGTGTCTTCCTTTGCAATCTGAATTGGGGAAGTCTGAATTGAAGTGTAACCGCACTCGGCAATGGTTTTCATCTGTGCCTTAATGTTATTAAAAGACCAGTTCCATGCGTGTAAGATTACGCCGTCTTGTACATTGTCAACCAATCCGTAGGCATTGGCTGATGTGGTTTCGGTACTTACCGAGGCACTGCTTGACTCTGTGTCATTAGCAACAGCAAAAACAGTAAAACCGCTAACTGTAATACTGGAAAGGATTATACACAGAGTAAGAACTGTACTTAAAAATGCTTTTTTCATTATAACCTCCTGTTATATTCCATGATCTTGTTTTTTCTTTTTTTCATTTTTTTCTTTCTTTTTTCTTGTTACTTTTCGTGCTTTCATAAAATCCTAAAATAAATCCTAAAATATAAATATTTTCCCTTAAAGTATCACCTCCGGATTTCCAACGAATTCCAATTTATATGATAATGAAAATTTAGGTTGCAACAATGGTAAATACCTATGTTTGACGTTTTGATTGTAAAAGAAATTTCATATTATTTGTCTATAATATACAAATTGATTGGCTTGTTGCATAAATATATTAACTGATTTTTGTTAATATTGATGTTTGTTCTTTATTTTTTGTTAACAAAATGATTACAGACGGTTAATTATTAGTAGAGAAAGAGTTTTTCAATTTTTTTAGTAATATGTGTTATCCGTAGAAAAAAGAATTTTTTATAATTTAGGTTATTTAGGTTGCAAAAACCGTCGAAAACGGGAGATTTTATGATTTTTTATTCAATATGCCCAAATTTCGGGTGATTTATTCTACATTCTGTGATTTGTTTATGAAGAAAATTTGTGATAGAATGTATACGAGGTGTATTATGAGTCAGACTATTGTATTTGCGTCCGGTAAGGGAGGCACAGGCAAAACAACAGTGACGGTGAATCTTGCACTGGCGCTGTGCAAAAAGAATAATAAAGTTTTGCTCATCGACTGCGACTGCGGTATGAGAGGCTCCGACCTTATGCTGGGGCTTGATAAGAACCTTGTGTATGACACCAGTGATGTAATTGCAGGCAACTGTTTTACCGAGGATGCCGTTTACAAATTCTCCGGTGTTGAGGGGCTGTATTTTATGCCGGCACCAATTGACACACAGGACGAAATCGCTCCGGCTGTTATGAAGCAGTTTACAGATACCGTAAGAAATGACTACGACTACATTTTAATTGATGCACCGGCAGGAGTGGGAAGCGGTTTTATCACAGCTATTACCCCCGCCGACAGAGCAATAATTGTCACCAATGCAGAGCCTACCGGCGTGAGGGGCGCTCTCAATGTGAGGAGCATACTACTTCAAAATGATGTTAAGGACATAAGGCTTATTATTAATAAGTTCAGCGAAAAGTCCTTTAGGGAGCTTGGTGTTTACCGTGACCTTGATGAGGTTATCGACAAGTGCGAAACACAACTTATCGGCATTGTGCCGGAGGACTACCAGCTTGTTACTATGTCACAGCAGGGCAGACCAAACCTTAACAACTCCCCCTCAACACTTGCCTTTGACAAAATAGCAGACAGAATAATGGGAAAAAACAGTCTTCTTGCATTTCCCAAGAAGATATAGAAATGGTTAATTAGTTATGGAGGAATTTTTATGAACATAGCACTTATTGCACATGATGAAAAGAAAGAACTTATGGTTCAGTTTTGTATTGCATACTGCGGTATTTTAAGTCGCAACACCATCTGTGCCACAGGCACAACAGGTAAGCTTGTGCAAGAGTCAACAGGCTTAAAGGTTCAGACATTCCTTGGCGGAAGTCAGGGTGGCGACCAGCAGATTGCCGCAAGAATTGCCTGTAACGAGGTGGATATGCTGTTGTTCTTCCGTGATCCACTGAAATCAAAGCCAAAAGAGGCTAACGATATGAACCTTTTGCGCCTTTGCGATATGCACAACATTCCTGTTGCCACAAACATTGCAACAGCCGAGGTGCTTATCCACGGTCTTGAAAGAGGCGACCTTGACTGGAGAAATATTGTTAAATAAGGTTAATTAGATTTAGCAGTATTTATCGTTTGTACTGATTATTAATGGGCGGCTTTTGCTGCCCTTTACTTACCTATTGAAAGGAATAGAGAAATGGCAGATATTATTAGGAAGATTAAGGGAACAGAGGACATAATGCCCAAGGACAGCTACCGCTGGATTTTTCTTGAGGACATTATGCGCCGTCAGGCTAATGCCTACGGCTACAAAGAGGTGAGAACACCTGTTTTTGAGCAAACCTCCCTTTTTGCAAGGGGCGTTGGCGAAACAACCGATGTTGTTCAAAAGGAGATGTACACCTTCAGCACTAAGGGTGACGAAAGCATAACCCTCCGTCCTGAGGGTACAGCAGGTGCGGCAAGGGCATTCCTTGAACATTCTGTTCAGAATGACGGACTGCCCTCAAAGCAGTATTACCTCACCACCTGCTACCGCTACGAAAAGCCACAGGCAGGCAGACAGAGGGAGTTCCACCAGTTTGGCATTGAGGTTTTCGGAACTCAAAACCCAAGTGCAGACGCAGAGGTTATTTCCCTTGTAAACGGACTTTTTGAAGTTTTGGGACTTTCAAAAATCAGACTTGAAATCAATTCAATCGGCTGTCCAAAGTGTCGCAGTAAATACCACGAAAAGCTAAGGGAATATTTTTCTCAGTACAAGGACAAGCTTTGCGACACCTGTCTTGGCAGACTTGAACGCAACCCAATGAGAATTATCGACTGTAAAAGTCCTGTTTGCAGTGAAATTGCAAAGGACGCACCAAAGATGATTGACTTTTTGTGCGAGGAATGTTCCGAGCATTTTGAAAAGGTAAAGTCCTACCTTGACATAGCAGGGGTAAAATATGAGGTTAACCCAACCATTGTAAGAGGACTTGACTACTACACAAAGACAGTTTTTGAGTTTGTTTCCGACAATATCGGCGCACAGGGTACTGTTTGCGGTGGCGGAAGATATGACGGTCTTATTGAGGAATTAGGCGGTCAGCACACACCGTCCTTGGGCTGTGCAATGGGAATTGAAAGACTGTTGCTACTAATCGAAAGTAGTGGAGTTGAAATTCCAAAGCCGGACACCTGCGATTTGTACATAGCCTCTATGGGTGAAAATGCAAGTCTAAAGGCATTTGCCTTGGCTGAAGAGGTGAGGAAGTCGGGACTTTCCGCACAATGCGACATTGTTGGCAGAGGACTTCGCCCACAGATGAAGTTTGCCGACAAAATCGGTGCAAAGTTTTCCGTTGTTTTGGGAGATAATGAAATCCAGGAAAACAAGGCAGAGGTTAAAAATATGGAAACAGGCGACAAAACACAGGTTTCCCTGACAGACTTTGCAAAGGAATTTGAGGACATAATGATAAATGCCCAAACACAGAAGATTGCAGGGATATAAAGTAGTGATAAGGTAATAGTGAATAGCGAAGAAGTCCTTTTATATGGTACTATCATCATAAGACGACAAGGGCAAAACAGCAATAGACTACTTAAATTAACCACACTTTCACTAAGAGATAAAATTATTTACATATAAATAGAAAGAAACAGGAGAAATACTATGGCAGAATATATGGGAGAGCTTCGCCGTACCAATTACTGCGGAGATTTAAGAGCCCACCACATCGGTCAAGAGGTTGTTGTGTGTGGTTGGGTGTCAAAGCAAAGGGACTTGGGTCAGCTTATCTTTATTGATTTGCGTGACAGAACAGGCATTGTTCAGCTTGCTTTTGATGACACCACATCAAGGAATGTATTTGACAAAGCCTTTGGCGTAAGGTCGGAATATGTCCTCTGTGCAAGGGGCAAGGTGCAGGAGAGAAGTGCAAAAAATCCCGAAATTCCCACAGGTGATGTTGAAATTCTTGTTGAGGAGCTAAGGGTGCTTTCAAAGGCACAGACACCGCCATTTGAAATTGTTGACGACTGCAAAACAGCCGAGGATGTAAGGCTGAAGTACCGTTACCTTGACCTGAGGAGAAAGCCCTTGCAGGATAACATCATAATGCGTTCCAAAATTGCAAAGGTGGCAAGGGACTATTTCTACGAAAACGGATTTATCGAAATTGAAACACCAATGCTGATAAAATCCACTCCCGAGGGTGCTCGTGACTACCTCGTTCCATCAAGAATACACAAGGGCAGTTTTTATGCTCTGCCACAGTCACCTCAAATTTACAAACAGCTTTTAATGCTTTCGGGCTTTGACAGATACATTCAGCTTGCAAGGTGTTTCCGTGACGAGGATTTACGAGCCGACCGTCAGCCTGAATTTACTCAGATTGATATGGAGCTTTCCTTTGCCTCTGTGGAGGAGATAATGGAAATCAACGAGGGTCTGTTCAAGCGTTTGTTCAAGGAGATTTTGGGTAAGGATTTAGAAACTCCATTTGAAAAGATGACATATCAAGACGCTATGAATCGCTTTGGCTCCGACAAGCCTGATGTCCGTTTCGGTATGGAAATCAAGGATGTTTCAGACATTGTAGCCGATTGTGGTTTTGGAGTTTTCTCCGGCGCTGTAAAGAACGGTGGCAGTGTTCGTGCTATTGTAGCTGAAAATGGAGCCGGAATCCTTACAAGAAAAGAAATTGACAAGCTGACAGAATATGTAAGGGGAATCGGTGCAAAGGGTCTTGCATTTATCCGTTGGGTAGATGACGAGCCGTCCTGCTCCTTTAAAAAGTTCCTTACCGATGAGGAATTTAACGGAATTATAGAGAGAACAGGCGCCAAAAAGGGTGATGTTGTACTTTTTGTTGCCGACAAAAATTCCGTTGTGCTTTCAACTTTGGGTGCATTAAGACTGAATGTGGCAAAGAAGCTTGACATTATCCCTGATGAATTTAAGTTTGTTTGGATTGTTGACTTTCCGTTCTTTGAGTTTGACGAGGAAAGCGGTGAATGGGTTGCAATGCACCATCCTTTCACAATGCCAAAGGAGGAGTGCCTAAAGTATCTTGACACAGACAAGGGCAAGGTTGTGGCAAAGGCTTACGACCTTACACTTAACGGAACAGAGCTTTCCTCCGGCTCAATCAGAATTACCGACTATGAGCTTCAGCAAAAGATGTTCAAGGCTCTCCACCTTACAGAGGAGGAGATTGAGGCAAAGTTTGGTTTCCTTGTGGAGGCATACAAGTACGGCGCACCTCCTCACGGAGGTATGGGAATCGGTCTTGACCGTATTGCAATGCTACTTTCCGGAGCAGACAGCCTTCGTGATGTAACAGCCTTCCCTAAGGTTCAAAATGCCTCCGAGCTTATGAGCGAAAGTCCTGCACCTGTTGACAAAGAAAGCCTTGAGGTGTTGGGCATAGATGTGGTTTTAGAATAATGTACAAATATTTACCTCTTGTATAGTGCAAAATAACTAATCGTACATAAAAAGTTAACATTTTTTGTGCAAATAGAGGTAGATTTTTCTGATTAGATATTATATAATAGTGTTGTTAAAAAATATATTTTTTTAGGATGTGAAATTATGAAAAAGACTTTATCAGTATTTCTTGCAGTATTGATGGCAATGTCAATCATCACTATTGCAGGAACAACAGCATCAGCCTTAGAGGTAGCAAAGGTAAACGGTGTTGAATGTTCTGTGGGTAACACAGTAACATTTGCATACCACCTTAAAACTCCGGGCAAGTTTGAGGACTTCCAGGGCAGTTTGTCATATTCATCAGGACTTAAGATTCTTGACTTGAATATGTCTGAAAGCAAGGGAGTAATGTCAAACATCAACGAAGCAGGCACAGCATACTACAACGGTACAAGTTATCAGGATCCTTATGACTATACTTTTGGTTCAGATGAGTCATTGGATACTCTTGATTCTCTATTCTTCACAGCCAGCTTTGAAGTAGTAGCAGGTGGAGAACAGACAATCACAAACAATATGTACATCATCACAGGCGTTGACGGCACTGACTACTATGAGTACGGCGTAAACAAGGGATGTAAAGAAAAGGCAGATGTAACTGTTGAACCGTATCCTGCAACATCTATCATCCTTGACAAAAAAAGTGCCACAGTAAACGCAGGCTCAAAGCTCACACTCAGAGCAACAGTTACTCCTGAGCTTGCTGCTATGTCATCCGTAGTAGAGTGGACTTCAAGCAATACTTCTGTTGCAACAGTTGCAAACGGTGTTGTTACAGCTAAAAAGGCAGGTACAGCAACAATCACAGCAACAGTCGGCGAACTTAAGGCAACCTGTAAGGTTACTGTTGTTCAAAAGGTAACATCTATTAAGGTTTCTAACAAGTCTGTTTACACAGGCAAACAGGCTAAGCTCAGCGTAAAAGTTTACCCAACAAACGCAAGCAACAAGAAGGTTTCTTACTCATCAGGCAACAAGGCTGTTGCAACAGTAACATCAGCCGGTGTTGTAAAGGGCATTAAGCCGGGTAAGGCTACAATCACAGTTAAGGCTCTTGACGGCAGCGGTAAGTACGGCAAGTGCACAGTAACAGTTCTTCAGCAGAAGGCTAAGAGCGTTAAGCTCAGCTCAACAAAGGCTACTATTGCTAAGGCAGGTAAGTCTGTAAAGGTTAAGGCTACACTTACACCTTCAAATGTCTACAACAAGTCTATCAATGTTAAGTCTGATAACACTAAGATTGTAAAGGTAAAGACAGCTAAGATTAAATCCGGCAATTACGCTACACTCAAGGGTGTAAAGAAGGGTACAGCAAAGGTTAAGTTTACAGCAGCTGACGGCTCAAAGAAGTCTGCAACCTGTAAGGTAACAGTTAAAAAGTAATCATCGGATTACTAATTTAGGTGGTTAAACCTCCGAATTTTTTCGGAGGTTATGCTTATGAAATACTCAATTATTTAAAGAGAAAGGAAAAAACCCAATGAAAAGATTAGTTTCAATCTTACTGACAGCTATTATGATTATGTCAGTAGGGGTTACCGGCTTGGCTATTGACGCCTCCGCAGCGGAAACAGCCATTGTCAACGGTAAGGCTTGCGAGGTTGGTACAAATGTTACCTATACAGTTGACCTGTGCGTTGATACCGTTTTGGAGGACTTCCAAGGCTATGTAACATATGACTCAGAGGCTTTGCAGTTAGTTTCTGCAAAACTGCCAAACACACTTGCAGGAGCTATGGCTAACACAGGTGTGGCAGGTTACATCTACTACAACGGTTGCAACATTAGTGTTCCATACGACTTTAAGGAGAAAAAAGTTCTCTTGACAGCAGAGTTTACTGTATTAAAGGCAGGAACACACACAGTAACTAATGAAATTGAAGTTCTTACAGGAACTGACGGAAATCTTAATTCTATTCCGATTCTATCATACGGTGAAAAGTTTAAGGAGTTTGAAGCAGAAGATGCAGTTGTACCTGCTTCCCCTGTTGTGACAACAACTTCAACAACAGCAACTACTGCAACAAAACCAACTACAACTTCAACAACAACTGCTCCACAGCCATCCAACACAACATTTAACGGTAAGAATGTTAATGTTGGCGACAAGGTGACTGTTTCCTGCTATGTTAAGACAGACCAGAAGTGTGAGGACTTTGATGTTCGTTTCTACTATGGTGCAAACAAGGGTAACGCAAGCGGAATTGAACTTGCTTCTTTTGATGTTTACGAAACAAAGGGTAGCGTATTGTCAAACACAGCTATCTCAGGTGAAATCAGAGTTAACGGTGCAAGCTTCAGCGATCCTTATGATTTTGATGCAGGTAGAACAGTTGCAACTGCAACTTTCCTCATTAAGGAAGGAAATGCAGACTACTTTGCAAATAGTGTAATGTACATCCTCACAGGTGTTGACGGAACTTACTACGCAACAAACGGAACAATGGAAACTCCATTCACTTGGAGTGAATCAACTGATGTTGTTCCGGCAACTACAACAACTACAACAACTACAACAACTACAACATCAGCTACAACTACAAGCAGCACAACAGCAACAACTGCAACAAAACCAACTACAACAAGCACAACAGTTCCAACACCAGGCGACACAACCTTTAACGGTCAAAAGGTTAAGGTTGGCGACAAAGTAACAGTTGTTTACTATGTACAGACAGACAAGATGTGCGAAGACTTT
>JBJEOZ010000058.1:0-9221 GCA_051880975.1 Ruminococcus sp. | reverse complement strand
CAATGTTCAGGATATGAATATTCCGGCTCACAGTGGGACAGACCGTCCTTTGACTGAACAAATATCATTGTTGTCGGAATCATATAAGCACAGAACTGAGCATCGTGACCTGCTCCGGAGTGAATATATTGATGTGATACACCGGTTTCTTCGGCAGCTTCCTTAACATATGAAACAAGCTCTTTATCCCAGTAAACTGTATCTCTGTTCCAAGCCTTTTCAACAATGCACTTACAGCCGTTCCATTCCTTTTCAGCACAGGACTTAACTACGGCAAGAACCTTTTTGAGAACCTCCGGGTCTTCGTGACGGGCATCTATTGAAAAATCAAAGAAATCAGGTACGCAGGTATGTACGCAGGGATGACATACAACCTCGCCTGTTGTATATACTAAGTCATCAAATCCAAGCTTATCAATTTCTTCGTGAAGATAGCAAAGTGCTAATGAAGCAGCATAGAAAGCATCTCTTCTCTTTGGCATTGGGAATGTACCGGCATGAACTGTCTGTCCATAGAACTTAACCCTGTAATTAAACATACCCAAAACACAGTCAACAATACCCACATCATTTCCTGCATCTTCAAGAATAGGACCCTGCTCAATATGTGTTTCAAACATACACTTATAGTTATCAGGTGAAATTCTATACTTTTTGTCACCTTTATATCCTGATTTTTCAAGTGCCTCACCAAAGGTTGACCTGTTGTCAAGAATAGATTTTGATTTCATCATATCTTCAAACTTGAACTTACCTCTGATGTCCTCAGGGAGGTAATCATAGCATATAATGCCTGAACACATCATTGCAGGCGGATATAGTGAACCCTCCTCATTTGTCCAAATCATTGCTGTTAATGGGTGCCTATGGGGAATATTCTGCTCCACAACAGTTTCAAGAACCTCCATAGCAGACATTACACCTAAGATACCGTCATAGTTTCCGCCGTTTTTAACTGAGTCAACATGAGAGCCCATTACGATTCTCTTAAGAGATGGGTCACTGCCTTCAATAGTAGCATACATACAGCCAACATCATCAACCTCAATCGTTGCACCAATGGCTGTCATTCTCTTTTCAAATTCCTGTCTTGCCTGTAAGGCTGCCGGGGAAAGTGAATACCTTGTAATACCACCATGACCTGCATCACCAAACTGTGAAAAGGTTGCAATTTTATCCTTCATTCTGTCAAGACTACATTTATACATAACAACATCTCCTTATCAATTCCACAATTTATTGTAAATTGTTTTTACATCTTCAATGTTACATTCTTTTATTGTATTTGACGGCGAGCCTGAGGCAATTGCATCCTCTGACATTTTATCCACAACTGCCATGAAGTCATCTTTATCTATTCCATATTCACATAATGTGGGAACTTCACACTCCTTGCAAAGCCACTTTACGCCCTCAATAAACTTTTCAGAAGCCGTTTTATCATCATCACTAATGTCAGCAACACCGCAAGCTCTGCCTAACTCACCAAACTTATCATAAGCACCGTCAAAAGCAAAACTGAAACATTCCGGCAACAGCATAGCATTGCTTAATCCGTGTGGCACATGGAACATTGCACCTATTGGTCTGCTCATACCGTGAATAATCGTTACAGACGCATTGTTAATACATATACCTGCCTCAAGAGAAGCTATTGCCATTTGTTCTCTGGCTTCAACATTGTTTCCGTCCTTATAAGCCAAAGGAAGATACTTAAAAATCCTTTTAACTGCAGAAAGTGCAAAGGTATCTGTAAGGGGCTGAGCCTTTCTTGAGGTGTAGCTCTCTGCCGCATGACAAAATGCATCAAGTCCTGTTGCCGCTGTAACTGACTTTGGAGCCGTCATAGTAAAGCAAGGATCAACTATTGCGTAATCAGGCACAAGGCCATCGCCTGAAAGGAGCATTTTAATATCCTTTTTTGTATCGGTAATAACAGTAAACTTTGTTGCCTCACTGCCTGTACCGGCTGTTGTAGGTACAGCAACCATTGGATAGTTACAGCCTTCAATGGTTTTGCCCATATAGTCGGTAATACTGCCACCGCCGGAAACAATAGCATTTATAGCCTTCATTGAGTCAAGAGGACTTCCTCCTCCTACTCCTATAAAATAATCAAAGGGTCCGTTTTCAAGGAAGCAGGAAACACCTTCTTCAATCATCTTGTCGGTAGGCTCTCCTGTAATTCCTGTGAACACTGTGTACTGTGTACCAATTTCATCAAGAAAATCTGTTACCGGATTTAAAATCCCAAGTTTTGTAACGGTTGGACCGGCTACAATAAAAGCCTTTTTGCCCAGCAAGGCAATATCAGATTTTGCATTTTCCAAAGCATTATTACCTGTAAAAACCTTTTTAGGCATTACAAATGAATATCCCATATCGAAACTCCTTAAAGTGTTTTATCAACTTCAGATAATACCTCATCTACTTTTATCATTTCCTCCCTAATCTGTTCAGGGGTAATAATAAGCGGTGGTGATACAAAAATCATATTCTCGTGGCTATATGTCATAAAGCCTTTAGCCTTTAGCATACCGATAATTTTGCCCATCACACCATCAGGATCCTTGCCGTATGGAACAAGAGCTTCCTTGGTAGATTTATCCTTAACAAGTTCAATAGAACTGAAAAGACCAATATATCTTACATCGCCGACACAAGGGTGGTTAGCCTTGAGATTTTCAAGTGCTTCACCAAGTACCTTGCCGGATTTATTAACATTATCAAGGATATTGTTATCCTTGTAGAAGTTAAGAGTTGCTACACCGGCGGCACAGGCAAGGGGATGACCGCTGTATGTAAGACCGCAGGAAAGAAGATTATCGTCAAAATATTCAGCAATTTTTGTTGAAACAGCCACACCGCCAAGCTGTACATAGCCGGAGGTTACGCCCTTTGCAAAGGATACCAAATCCGGCTTAACATCAAAGTTCTCAAAGGCAAACATTTTGCCTGTTCTGCCGAAGCCCGCCATAACCTCGTCACAAATCATAACGATGCCGTACTTATCGCAAAGCTTTCTTACACCGGGCAAATAACCCTTAGGCGGAATGATTACACCATTTGAGCCTGTGATGGTTTCCATAACAATACAGGCTACATTATACGGGTTTTCGTAATTAAGCTGTTCCTCTAATTTTGCAAGGTAATATTCTGTTGCCTTTTCCTCCGACTCAAATTCTATTGGCTCACGATAAACATACGGGTCAAAGAACTTTACAAACCCGGGAATACCCGGCTCCAACGGATATCTTCTTGGCTCACCTGTAAGATTACCTGCCCCAAAGGAGGAGCCATGGTAACTTCTGTATCTTGAAAAAACCTTCTGTCTGCCGGTGTACATTTTTGCAATTTTAATTGCATTTTCGTTGGCGTCAGCACCTGCATTTGTAAAGAAGATTTTGCCGAAATTGTCAGGCAATAAATCCACTAACATCTCTGCAAGTTCAGCTCTTGGGGCTGAACCATAGGACGGAGATAGGTAACAATATTTATCAGCCTGTTCCTTAATTGCCTCCTGAACCGGTACACAGTTGTGACCAATGTTCAGGTTTACAAGCTGGGCTGACATATCTGAATATCTGTTACCGTCATAATCCCACATATAAATTCCGTCAGCCTTTTCAATAGGGATTGGATTCAGTCCCTTTTGTTTTGCCCAGGACTGTAAGCAATATTTAGTCTGTTTCTCCTTAACTTCTAAGCCTTTCATCTTTTTTCCTCCATATATTTATATTCTCTTTGGAAGTCTTTTACCTTTTTTAATTGCCATTGTAGGACATACCAGCACACACAGCTGACACCCCACGCAGTTTTCATTCAGTTTAACTGTCTTGTTAGCGCTATCCCAATCAATAGCCTGATGACCTGCATCAAAGCAACTGAGATAACATCTGCCACAGCCTACACATTTATCATAATCAAATTCGGGAAATTCAACGGTACTGCGATTAAGCTTATCCGCCGAAACAATATTTCCCAAAGCCTTTCCTCTGAAATCCTCAATACTACTATATCCCTTTTTAGCCATATAGGATTTTGTACCGCTTATTAAATCCTCGACTATCCTATATCCATACTGCATAACCGCAGTTGTCACCTGAACATTTCCGCAGCCAAGCAAAATAAACTCAACTGCGTCTTTCCAGTTTTCAATTCCACCAATACCGCTTAGGGGAACATCCTTTAGCATAGGATAGGTTGCCATATCGTGAATAAATCGAAGGGCAATAGGCTTTACCGCCTTGCCGGAATAACCTGAAACCGAGCTTTTACCGCTAACCTCAGGCTTTGAACAATTGGTGTCAAGGTCAATATCAGTTATGCTCTTTATTGTATTAATAGCGGCAAGTCCGTCAGCACCGGCTTTCACAGATGCATATGCCGGAATCTCCATATTTCCTATGTTAGGAGTCATTTTGCACAGCACAGGTACTGTGGAATTGGCTTTGACAATTTCCGTATAGTGGGCGACAAGGTCGGGATTTTGCCCCACATCAGAACCCATACCCTCAACAGCCATTTGAGGACAACTGAAGTTACACTCGATAATGTCGCAAAATTCGGAAAAGGTCTTAGCAAGAAATGCCCACTCCTCATCAGTCTGTCCCATAATTGAGGCTACAATAACCTTGGTTGGATAATCCCTTTTCAGTCTTTTTAAAAAGCTGACATTATCCTCAAAGCTGTGGTCGGAAATCTGCTCCAGATTTCTGAAACCGATAAAAGGTGTTCCCTCTTTACCATTTGCGTAAAACCTTGGAGAGACCTCATTTGGTATGTACAAGCCTACGGTTTTGAAAACTACACCTGCCCAGCCCATATCAAGAGCCTTTGCACACATTTCATAATTTGACGCAACAACTGATGATGATAAGAAAAAGGGATTTTCGCACTTAACACCTAAGAAATCCACAGACAAATCAATGTCATCGGCAATAAAAGGCGAAATCATTTCCTCTGACATCTTCTTCATCTCTCTTATTCTTATAGGTCTGTCAGGATTAATACAGGCTTTTTCACAAGCTCCACAGGAGATACATTTTGTCATAAACCTTGGTGCATTATCTAAATTTTCAAATCTCAAACTTCTGACAAATCTGTCAGGTTCTTGCCCCAAACTACAAGCTTTTGAGCAAGGGGCTTCATAACACAGTAAACACCTTGAAGCTTCCTGAGCAAATGTAAAACTCATAATATCACTCTCCTAAATCAGCTTGTTAATTATAACTCTTACTTTGTTTTATTTTGATGAGGGGCACGCTTAACAAATTTGCCCATACCCTTTTCACCAACAAACTCTCCGTTATCATAAACCAAGTGTCCTCGCAGGTAGGTCTGCACCGGATAACCGTGAACCTTCTTACCTTCCCAAATTGTATGGTCATAATCGGAATGCATATTGTTTACAGAAATTGTAAAATCCTTGTCTTTGTCATAGATAACAACATCTGCGTCCTTGCCAATATCAAGGGAACCCTTGTTTGTACAGCCAAAAATGTTTGCGGGATTTGCACAGCAGATTTCTACAACCTTATTAAAGGAAATCACTCCGTCATTTGCCTTGCCAAGCATATAAGGATACATATTTTCAATACCTGCACAGCCGTTGGGAATCTTTGTAAAATCATTGATACCCCAATCCTTTTCAGCCTGCTGAAAAGGACAATGATCTGTTGAAATTGTGTCAATGTCACCACGCTTAATAGCATCCCACAACGCATCCTGTGATTCCTGTCCCTTCATTGGCGGTGAACATACAAAGTTTCTTGCATCCTCCCTTTTATACACATCAGAGGTGAACTCAAGATACTGTGGACAAGTTTCGGCATAAATTTCATAGCCCTCTTCCTTAGCTTTTGTCACAGCCTCTACACCCTGCTTGTTTGCAAGGTGAACAATATACAGAGAAGTATTAAGCGACTTTGCCCACTGAATTGCCCTTTCGTCAGCTTCTCCTTCAACCCACTCAGGTCGGGATGCGTAATGATACCAAGCATCGGTTTTGCCCTCTGACAGGAACTTTTCGCAAAGCATATTTACCATATCGTTGTTTTCTGCGTGTACACCTATTAAAGCACCACAGCTTTTTGCTTTTTCAAGCACTTTATAGAACACACCGTCAGTAACACCAAAGTCATATACCATAAACACCTTAAAGGAAGAAACACCGTAATCCACAGCATCCTTCATTGTGTCAATCAAATCACCGTGTACATCCTTTACACCAATATGGAATGCATAGTCAGAGGCTGCCTTTGGTGCACAAAGTGCGTCCCTCCTTTTGATTGTATCAACCATTGATTCATCAAAATCCTGCAAAGCAAAATCAAATACAGTAGTAGTACCGCCACACACAGCAGCCCTGGTACCGGCAAAGTAATCGTCTGCTGAAATAGTACCGCCAAAGGGCATTTCCAAATGTGTATGGGCATCAATAGCACCCGGAAGAACAAGCTTGCCTGTTGCGTCAACAATCTTAGCACTTGTATCTTCAAGATTATCGGCAATAGCAACAATCTTTTCGTTCTCTACACCAATGTCAGCCTTGTAAGTTTGAGTCGGTGTGATAATTGTACCGTTCTTAATAATCAAATCCATAAAAGCATTCTCCTATTCCTTAATAAAAAGATAAATACATCCTCATTAAATAGTCAAAATTTTTGGCTATTTAATGAGGTTTCAATCCGCCTCATTATAAAACGGATTGAAACCTGCAAACATTTTTACTTAAAATTCAGCGTTTGTTTAGCTGATACCGTTATCCTTTGCCCAATCATTCTTGTAAACAAGAACAAGACCTGAACGCTGGAACACCTGTGCAACCTCAACCAAATCCATACCGCTTGCGTTAGCACTGATTAAGTTTGAAACCCAAGTTACGCCAAAGTCAACTGTGCCGTTTGATACCGCTGTTGTTTCACCAACATCACCGCCGCCGGGTACAATGTCGCTTTCTTTAACTGTAAGACCTGCGTCCTTATAATAACCCTTGTCAAGTGCTACATAGTAACCCATAAACTGTGCATCAGGGAGCCACTTAAGCTGGATTGATACTTCCTTCTTTTCAGGCTTGAAGGTAGGTGTTTCCTTGCTGTTAAGGAGGTCAATTACCTCTTTGATAAATGAATCGTCATAAACATCTGCTGTTGTCATTTTCTCAAGCTTTGATGACGCATCTGAGTCGTCTAAATTAATATACTTTTTGCAAAGGTCAAGTGTCTGCTGTACTGCGTCCTCCTTAATTGAGCCATATTCCTTAGAATCAACAGTGTTGCCCTGCATATCGGTTGAAACCAATTTTGCCGCTTCATCAGCCATATAAGCCTGATGCTCAGGGGATACGGAGGAACCGTACTTGTAGCAAATTTCAGCTGCTTCTTCTGTGTTTTCACAGGCATATGCCCAGCCCTTCATAGAAGCATAAACGAAAGCCTTTACTGTTTCCGGATTTTCCTTTGCAAAATCCTTTGTGCAGAAGAGCATATCCTCCAGCATTGCAACGCCCTCGTCGTTCATATCAATTACTGATACTGTGTCACCGTATTTATAACCGCCCTCGTAGCTGTTCTTTACAAGACCAAGTTCATTGTAGGTCATAGCTGAAGCCAGTAAGATTTCATCTGTATCAAAACCATCCATATCGAATGCCTGTGATGTATAGGAGGTATCATAACCATACTTCTGTAACAAAGCCTGAATTTCATATTCATTACCTAAGCCCCAGTTACCGACTGCGCCCTCTGCCGCAGCCATAAGCTTTGCTGTTTTGCTCTCGGTATCTGCTGATGAAGTACCGCTTTGTGATTTTTCATCGGATTCACCACAGCCTGCGAATGATGCAACAGCCATAAAAACTGCCATTAACATTGCTAACATTTTTGTTGTCATTTTCTTTTTCATAATGATTACTCCTTTTTTAAGAATAGCGTTTATATGTAAGAACCTACTGCTTTTGGCGGTTCTTTAACATAACTGATTCAAAAATCATAAGAACTGCAAACATTGCAATACCAAGTAAGCAAGCTACTGCTATATATGACCAAGCCGCTGAATACTGGCATTTTAATATTGTATCTCTTATCATTCTTCCAAGACCCGGACAAAATGTTGACGAGCCTTCTCTTGTATCTATAAAGTACTCTGATACCAAAGCACTGATTACGGAAATCGGAACAGAAACCCTAAGTGCCGTAAATACATAAGGAACACTGTTTGGAAGTCTTAATTTTACAAATGTAACTTTTTTGTCGGCGGCATAGGATTTCATCATATCACTTGAAAACGGAGGAAGCTCCGTAAGACCTCTGTATGCATTAATACTCATTGACGCCATACACAAAATCATTACAACCAAAATCTTTGCCAGCATACCCCTGACGCTGATATCATTTGAGGCGTTTTTGCAAAGGTTATTGAAAATCGGCGCCAAGGCTACGATTGGTATAGCATTGAAGCAACTTACCAATGTAATTCCCCCTGAACCCCATTTTGTAAAAATACTAGCAATAACCGCTATACCGTATCCGATAAGCGAACCTAACGCCAAGCCTATTATTGTAGGTACAACCGTCACCCACAAATTACCCATAAGCTTTGGAAAGTTATCTGCAATAATTTCTCCTATTTTTGACGGAACCGGCAAAATATCTGTTGTTGTATTTATTATGGTATGTAAAATCTGTGTTTGCCAAATAGTGATTATGATAACCCCGAATAATACCGGATACAGTATTGATGAAAAAGCTCTCCACTTTCTTGACTTAAAAAACCTTTTCATTTTTATCACCCCTTCTTAACCTTTCTGTCAATTCTCTTTAAAGGTGACACTATGTTTTCGATTATTCCCATTAAATAAAAACTGAAAATACCAACTGCCGCCGCAACAATTACTATTTCCCAAAAGACATAAATAGTTGTGTTGTGCTTTAGTGACTGAGATAGTGCACAGCCTAATCCACCGTCACCTTGAAGTGTATCTACGAGAATTGACGCTGTAATTGCCATTGGAGCAGCTGTTTTCAAACCTGTAAAGAAATATGGAATACATGTGGGAAACATCAGCTTCCAATATGTCACAGGTGTTTTTGCGGCATAGTTAAACATAAGCTGTTTTTGCTCTGTAGATACCGACTTAAATCCAGCCAGAGTATTTGCTGAAACAGGATAGAAGGTTAGTATTGCCGCAATCACCATACGACTTGTTCCAATAAGATCGG
>JBJEOZ010000057.1:0-9233 GCA_051880975.1 Ruminococcus sp. | reverse complement strand
AAGCAATTAATGAAGAAGAATTTGAGAATGCAATAAGCATTGATCCGAGCAATAAGCGCGGGTATGAAAAATTATGGGAATTTTATAACGAAGATTTAGTAATATCAGACCAGGAATTAACGGAAATTAATAGACTACTGGTTGACAATAAATCGCAGTACAATGGAGAAGAATTTGCAGAATTGTATTATACCATAGGGCAGGATACATGGTTTAACTACGGCGGTACTATAGACAATATAGAGAATGGTAAACTAATTAATGATTCAATAAAGAGTAATAAAGCAAAATCTTTTTTTGAAACAGCAGTAAACAATTCTTCAAAAACTAGTGGTTTTTATGAAGATGCCAATGCATTTTTGGCATGGAACGACTATATTCAAGCATCTACCAACGCACAAAAGAGCGGAAAAAAACTAGATGAAAACGTGCTAAAAGAAGGCTGGCAATCGTTACACACGCTTTTATCAAGTATAAAAAACAGTGAAGAACCGATTATTCAGTTAAAAATGAGTTCACAGGTTCTTTCGGCAATATCGATAAACGTATATAGATATAGAAGTATTGACATTAGTGCCGGAGATTTACTTCAAGCTGTGGGCGAAGTAAATAGTATTTGTTCGTCAATTAGGGATGAAGAAATTCAAGGAATAGAATCGTTGGAAGCTTTGAAAGCCAATGTAATGGAAAATTCGCCAAAGGTAGAAAAAGCGATATATGAAGCGTATCCGGAGGTGAGAAATGATGAGTGAATATGAGCATCTCACAAAAGTCACAAATATTTTACAGATAATTGAAATAGTATTATTGATATTTGCTGTAATAGCAATAGTATTTGCAATTGTTTTCTTTTTTAAATACAAGATTCCCAATGTGATAATGGAAATAAGTGGAAAGCAGAAGCAAAAACAATTAGAAAAAATGCATGCGGATAAATCGGCGACAAATTCTAATGATTACCACATTGGTTTCTCAGGGGAATTAAGTGAAAATAAATCGTCAATTCCCAGGAAAAACAACGGAACAATTAATAAAAACTCTGGTAGTGCTAATAAAAAGCGAGAAACGAGCTTGGCAAAGAAAGAGCGAAGGACTGCTTTGATGGAAAAAAGAGAAACATTAGAGTCCCAAAAGAAAACGCATCAAACGGTTGCATTGAATCATAGCAGAGAACATTTACCGGATTTAAAAGTTATTGATGAAATAGTATTATTTGCTTCAAACGAAGTAATAGAATAAGGAGAAGTTACAATGAAAAGTATAGTAAAATTACCAAGGAAGTTGCTTTCAATACTTTTAGCATTAACATTGGTTATGTCTAGTGTATTGATAAGTGGAGATGTTGTACTTGCTGAAGGCGAAAAGGTTGATATTTCATTTTCAGTAATTGATACTGCAGAAGAACCATTGGAAAATGTTAAAGTAACAATTTTTTCGGATTCATCATTGGATAGTAGTTTTAAACTTGATTCGGATAATACAGATGAAAATGGTAAAGTATCATTTTTATTAGACGAAATGGATGTATATTATTACTATGCAGAAGTTGACGATATGAAAAGCATGAGCGGCGCTGTTACAAAGACATCACCTGATGCAACCATTACCATGAATTATGTTGTAGATTGTCATACTTGTAACGGAACAGGAAAAGTTGAATGTACAACCTGTAATGGTACCGGAAAACAGATGAGCACAGAGTCGTGTGTTGATTGTGTCGGAACGGGAAAGGTTGATTCAAAAGTTACTTGTGATATATGTAACGGAGCGGGTACGGTTTATGATTCAGAATCCGCCACAGTTATTACGTGTGAGAGTTGTTCTGGCACCGGAAAAGCGACTGAAAAGGTTGACTGTACTATTTGCGATGGCAAAGGAAGCATTGAAACCGAAGTTAATTGTGATGTTTGTATCGGAACTAAAAAAATTGATTGTAATGATTGCGAAGGAACCGGTAAGAATATAGCTTATGATGATTTTGAATTTAAATTTATGGTCATTCCTTCATTGAAATATAAGGATAGCGTAGATAATCCGGTTACCGTAACTAAAAGCCAAGGTAAAATTACTTATTCGTCGGATAACAGTAATATAACTGTTGATGCCAACGGAAAAATATCCGGTAATAAGTATGCAACGGCAGGCGATACTGCAACAATTACTGCCAAAATAGCATTCGATAAAACAAATGGTTATGCACCAAAAACAGCAACTTGCACAGTAACTGTTGTAAAACAAGATTTTGCTACCAATATTAACCCAAATAATCTTGTTTATAACGGAACTAACCAGTCTCTTGTAACCGTAGAAAATGCAAGTGAATATCAAAGCATTACATATTCCGGCGAAAACATAAGCGAAGACGGTAAAGCAAAAGATGCAGGTACATATTCTGTAAAAGTGTCTGTTATTAAAGACGGAAATTATAAAACATATTCTAGAACCGTATCCGTAACTATTGCTAAGGCAGAATTGACAGTAAATCCGGTTGTCGGACAAACAAAAGAATATGGAGATGTTCCGAATATTGATTATGAAATCGAAGGCGGGTTTAACGATGAAGTAACAAAGAATTGTTTTACCGGCGGTTTTACTTATGAAGGATATGGTACAGAAGAGGGAGATACTGCGGGAGATAATTTAATAGTACCTACTTCGAATTTCGGACTTGATAATTCCGTGGAAATCAATAAGAATTACACATTACCTTCAGCGAACATAAATCCAAATCATACAACAATAAAGGTTAATGATATACAAGAGGGTGTTCCTGTTTCACTTCCGGAAGGATATTATTTGAATGAAAAGACCAATGAAATTTGGTACAACAATTCATATTTTGCCGGTGAAACAACTGCAGTTGTTATTAATGCACCTGAAGGATATCAAATCAGCAAGACAAAGAATTATAGCGATTTTAATGATTCGGTTTCATTTTCGAACGAACAGGATTGCCAGGAAATCAAATTGTATTTGAGAGAAGTAATTATTGACACTTCTTCTAATTGGGATGTTGTTAGCAAGTTAATTGATTGGGGAGCATATCAGTTTGACAAGGCCTTTGGTAAGACAACATACACAATAGTAAAATTCGGTATTGATAAAACCCTTCCAACAATGGATAAGGTAACATTTGATACCGAAAATGATAATTTGTTTGCTTCTATTGGTAGAACACTTTCATTCGGAACATTTTTTAATAAGCAAATAGTAGCTGAAGTAGAATCTTCTGACGATCGTTCTGGAGTTGATAAGGTTGTTGTGAAATATGATGCAATAGACAGTGAGTTCATATATTCATCTGAAAACAATCGTGATTTTGTTATCACAAGTGATGATACTGTTCAAGGTCGATTCTTTGTGAGAGTTACTGATAACGCCGGAAATATTAATTCTGATGAGAATTCTCTTGCTACAAGAACTAATTCGAACATTGCCGATTCAGATTCACCTGTAATTATGATTGAAAACAATGCTCCAATAATCACGAGCATAGAGACGATTCCAGAAGATAGAGATAGTGTATATACCGTAAATGGGAAAAAAGTCTTCTCCGGCGATGTGTCGTTTAATTTTTCATTGAGTGACACAGAATCATCGTTATTCTATACTGAAATATCTGTAAATGGAAAAAAATTAGATGAATATCAATATTTCTACGGTGACGAAATCGAAGAGAAACAAAATGCCTCATATGAAGTAAATACTTTTGATTTTGATGCACTTGAAGATAACGGTGAATACACAATTGAAATTCATTATTCTGATGCAGCCGGTAATGATGCTGAAGCAACTGAAACTATATATGTTGACCGTCATGCTCCGATTGTTAAATCTTTTGAAATTTCCGGCTTAGTTGGAACAAAAGATGATAATGAAATTCCTCATAATGTTGAGGCAACTTCGTATGGATTTTATTTTCAAAGCAGTGCAAATGTTGATGTAACATTCGGTGATTATGCAGAGAAAAACGAATATCTTTCCGGCATTAAATCTGTAATGATTTACCTAGTTGATAAGGACAATGGAAACATGTATGAAATTACCGATGACGGTCAGATGAGACAGGTTGAAGCAATAAGCGATGTAACTGCAATTCCTGCCTCAAAACTAAAGGATGTCAAAGATGATATAAATGATATAAAGAAGTTTTCATTTACCGTTGACAAGGATTTCAAAGGTCAAATATACGCAAAAGCGTATGATAATGTCGAAAATGATTTGACAAATAATGCCCCACCGAACAAGGCTGATGATATTATCGGGGAAACGTTATCGTTTGATTCAAACGGCTATCAAAAACCTAATGGAAGCATAATAGAGTCAGCAGAAAAGCACGAATCTCAGGACGAGCCACATATTGTAATTGAACCAAAAACTAAAGTGGTTGGCAAAGATAATAAGGGCAGAGATTTGTATTCTTCGGATGTAGATGTTGAGGTTACAGTAGTTGATGCTTATTCCGGAATTAAGTCGGTGAAGTTAAGCGTATCTGCAGATTATGACAAGGGAAAAAATTATTCACATCTGCTAACTATAGGAGCTGATGCTAACGCAGAAAACACAATAGTCTATAGTGGTGATAAAAATGAAAACGATTGGAATATTGATTCAACAAATCAAAACATTGCCACTATAATGAGTAATGTAATTAAAGTGTCAAATGATAGTAACGATATTGTAATAACGGTTGTATTAACTGACAGGGCCGGAAACACTTCAACTGAAAGTATAAACTTCAGTATTGATAAAACAAAACCAATAGTAACGGTTAAATATGACAATAACCGTGTTCAAAACGGAAAGTATTATCAGGATTCCAGAACTGCTACAATTACTATTAAAGAGCTCAATTTTACAGAGGAATATATTGAAAAATCCATCTACAGAATTAGCGATGATAATGTTGTAATTACTGAAATTGTTGATGGTAAAAACCAAAATGTAGATTCGACTTTTACAAAAAGTGAGTTAAAAACCGCTACCAGCGAAGACGGGGTGGTTACTGCGTATTATGAGTACACTAAGAGAATCACTTGTTCCATTCAAGGCGATTATTCATTAACGCTTACAGCAATGGATAATGCTATAAATAAAGCGGATTATAATAGAAAAGATGAATTCTCAGTTGATACTCAAACGCCGTATATTGAGGTTAAATTTGAACCGGAAGAAAACAGCACAGCAACTACTGGATATTTTAGTAGTCAAAGAAAGGCTACCATTACCGTAACCGACAGGTACTTTGATGCATCTAAGACTTCAATTGTGATTAAAGCCGATGATAATGGTAAAACGATTGATGCACCTTCACCAACTAAGTGGTCAGATCAAACAGCTGATTATAAACAGAGTTGTGAAGTTACTTTTAAAGTCGATGGAACATATTCATTTACTGTTGATTCAACGGATTTTTCAGGAAAAGAAGCAACCCAATATAAAGTTGGCGACTTCACCATAGACAATACGGATCCCACTATAAAGGTGTATATCAATAAAGAAGAAGTAAAAAATAACGACAAGTTAGCCTTTATTGATGAGGTAGTACCACAAGTAGTTGTTGAAGATACTAACTTTAGCGCTGCAGATACAAAAGTAACCTTAGTTGCAGCAGTACCTAAAGAAGAAATAAATCTCGATAATCACCAAACACCGATCTCAAAAGATTCTGAAAAGAAACGTGAGAATGGTATGACATATGATTATAAGAATTTTGACGACGAAGATGGAAAATCAAGAAAATACGACAATATCTACACCTTAACTGTTGAAACCAAAGATAAAGCTGGAAGGAAGATTGATCCGGTAATAATCCAATTCTCAGTTAATAGATATGGTTCAAACTACATCGGCTATGAAACTGTTGTCGGAAAGTATTTTTCATCTGCACCGGTAATTCAAGTTACCGAAGTAAACGTCAATCCTTTGAATTTAGATGATGAAGAAACATTTGTCGAAGTAGTATCAAACAGTGGTGAGACGCAACATCTAAAATCCAAGGATGTCATTATCCAAACACTTGAAGCAGGCGATAAGAATTGGTATGAATATCACTATGCAATTCCGTCAAAATGCTTCGGCGTAGATGACTTTTACAACATTAAATTATCATCAGTTGACACTGCAAAACGGCATTCTACTAATGTAAATTCGGAAATAAATGATGATGAAATATTCTTTACAGTAGACACTACGGATCCTTACTATGAGGTTACTAATTATAAAGAAAATGACGATAGTGTTCACGAAGATAACTTTGTGCTTAACCTAAAGCTTCTTGATGACACAAGTGGAATTAAAAAGTTCGAGGTAAAGTTTGACGGAGAAGTATATGAAACGGTTAACAAGGACAAAGGCTTTGATAACACAGTTGAGTTGAATATACCGATTAAGGGTGCTGAAAAACTCGCAGATGCATCTGGACGACTTCTTGAAATTACAGTTTATGACGCTGCTGAAAATAACATATCAGGAGAAAAGTTTAGTGTAAGAATTTCAACAAACTTCTGGGTTAATGCATTAGCAAAACTACAAGATTTTTATCATAATACTCCGGCGTTTTGGGGAACAGTAGCAGGAGTGTTTGTTGTTGCTTTTGGTTTGATTTGGTATATTATTGCAAAGCGAAGGAAAAAATACGGCGATAACCAAGTAGCATAATTAGTGGTTTTTGTAAATGCTGCTATTTTCCTAAATAAGCGACTTTTATTGAACAATAATGATAAACCAAAAAACAGATAAAAAACAATAAAAGCGTTCTTATAAAAAGCAATTAATGGTTAGATCTGACTTTTAGATCTAGCCATTTTGTATTGCACGGGAAAGTTTAATTGAACAATACTATCAATGTCAAGTATTGTTGAAATAATAGGTAGCATTTTTAAGGAATAAAGAATTAGAAAAACCGTCTGTTTAGGCGGTTTTAGTAGTGGAAGAGGGTGGATTCTCTTCTCAACTATCGAAAGCTCCACCGGAGCCTTCTCCCAAATTTTCCCAGCAGCAAGCTGCACGAAAAATTTGGAGTTCGTTTCGAATCCGGATTTATTAAAAAAATCAAACCGAGCAGACAAAAGCCTACTCGGTTGAATTGGTGGGCAGAGGTGGATTCGAACCACCGAAGTCGTTGACGTCAGATTTACAGTCTGATCCCTTTGGCCGCTCGGGAATCTGCCCATATTATTGGAGCTGGTGAACGGACTCGAACCCCTGACCTGCTGATTACAAATCAGCTGCTCTACCAACTGAGCTACACCAGCATATCTCCAATGCCATAATAATATATCATAAGTTTTTTGCATAGTCAAGGGTTTTTTGAAAAATTTTCTGCAATATCATTTGGGTTGCATAATATATGAATGAGGTGATTTTTTTATGTGTGGTATTGCAGGAATACTTAGTGACAGCATTGACTTAAGGGACGAGAGGGAGACAGTGTGGCGAATCAGCAATTCCCTGCGCTCCCGTGGACCGGATGCAAGAGGGGAGTATATAGACCGTGATGCGGCGCTGATTCATCGGCGATTATCGGTTATCGACCCCGGCAACGGCGCTCAGCCAATGGCCTTTGGCAAGTATGTGATAGTCTATAACGGCGAGCTGTATAATACCGATGAGGTGCGCCGTGAACTGGTGGAGCTGGGATATATATTCGATACCCGGTGTGACACCGAGGTTGTGCTAAAGGCCTTTCATTTTTGGCGTGAGGAGAGTGCCAAGAAGCTCAACGGCATATTTGCATACGCAATATACGACACGGAGGACAAGGAGCTGTTTTTGTGTCGAGACAGAATAGGGGTTAAGCCACTGTATTATTCTACTGCCGGAAAGAAATTTAGCTTTGCCTCCCGTATGGAGAGCTTGTTGTATGTGGATGGAGTGGAGCCGGTGTGCGACAGGCAGGGGCTGAACGAGATATTTATGCTGGGGCCTGCCGGTACTATCGGCAAAACGGTATTTAGGGATATTCTGGAGCTTCCACCGGCGTCATACCTATACTATTCTCACGGAAAAATTAAAACCGACAAGTACTGGGAGCTGTCGGCAAGGGAGTTTACCGACAACTGTGTTCAGGCCCAGGAGCATACTCACTACCTGGTGACGGACGCAATCACTCGTCAGTTGGTCAGTGATGTGCCGGTGTGTACATTTTTGAGCGGAGGGTTGGATTCCTCCATAATATCCAAGGTGGCGTCGGACTATTTTGCCGACCGGGGAGAGAAGCTTAACACATATTCTGTGGATTATGTGGACAACGACAAGTATTTTACATCCAGCGTGTTCCAGCCCAACAAGGACTCGGACTACATCAATCTTATTGCAGACTATATTAATTCCGAACACCACAATGTGGTGCTGTCCAACAGCGCCGTGGCAGATGCGCTGATAGATTCTACCCTGGCACGCAATGCTCCGGGATTTGCAGATGTGGATAGCAGCTTGCTGCTGTTTTGCAAGGAGGTAAAGCGCAAATACACTGTTGCCCTCAGTGGCGAATGTGCAGACGAAATCTTTGGCGGTTACCCATGGTATCACAGGGAGGAGATACTGTTTGAGGAGACCTTTCCCTGGTCACGCACAACAAATGTGCGTCGTGGATTGCTTAGGGATGGATTTTTGCCGGAGGGGGAGGAGTATGCCCACGGTGCATATCTGGACACCATCGCCGCAGTCAGCAGTCTTGATACCGACACTCCATTGGAAAAGAGAATGAGAGAAATGTTTGTGCTAAATCTAAATTGGTTTATGCAAACCCTGTTGGTACGCAAGGATGTGATGAGTATGGAGTCGTCATTGGAGGTGCGCGTGCCGTTTTGTGACTATCGTATTGTGGAATATGCCTACAATATGCCCTGGGCAATTAAGTCCTATAATAATCGGGAAAAGGGAATACTACGCAAAGCATTTGAAAACGAGTTGCCCGACATAATCACTTGGCGAAAAAAGAGCCCTTACCCCAAAACTCATAACCCTGTTTACCTACAATGCGTTAGGAATATGGCTGCCGCCGTTCTTGAGGACAAAACCAGTCCGTTGTGGGATATGGTAAATCCTCAGTCAGTCAAGGACCTGATTGGCAATCCCGATACCCTGTCCGAGCCATGGTACGGCCAGCTTATGCGTGGTCCACAGGTTCTGGCTTATATTGTACAGATATATGCGTGGATGAAAAAATATGATGTGGACATAAGGTATTGAGCAGTTGTTCACAATTTATGACTATACTTTTGCTTGTT
>JBJEOZ010000056.1:0-1947 GCA_051880975.1 Ruminococcus sp. | reverse complement strand
CTTCATCGGCATTGTTGGCAAGCAAGCACCACTTTTTACTTGCTGTTGATTCTGAACCGCCAAGCTGTAGGGCTGTGTTAATCTTGATGTTGTATGCATACTTACCAAACTCTTTGTAGGATGCTTCCCAAGATGAGTTACCTCTGCCTTTTACGGAAGAAAGGGTGTCCTCTGCCTGAGTAACTGCACCGTCACTGTCAACAACAAGGTAAGAACCCTTTTCTGAAACAGTGCTCTTTGATGTAAGAGAGCTGTCTTTTGAGGTTGGAAGGTTTTTGTCGCTCTTTGTTCCGTCCTCAGCGGTGCTATATGTGTACATATAGAATGACTTTGCTGTTGACTGGTAAATCTTAAAGGATTTTGAAGTACCGTCAACAGAACAAGATGTGTCTGACCAGCCTGTCATATCATATGTGTTACCACTTGTGATAGTTGTTCCGTTGATGGAAAGGGAAGTAAAGCTGTGGTAAATTGTCAGGTTACTTCTGTCAACACCGGATGGTAGATAAAGTCTGTAACCTGAACTACCCTCATAAGCCTTAACAAGGGCAACCTTTGTGTTTGCTGTTTCAGGCTGTGTATCAACCCACATAGCGTTGCTGAATGCTGTCGCCTTAACTGTGTCTGTAATAACAGAACCTCCGGTTGTGGTTGTTTCATCAGTCGGGGTTGTATCCGGTTCTGAACTTGGCTGTGTGTCAGGCTGGGAAGTTGTTATTTCCTGTGAACCGTAAGTACCCAACTCATAATCATAGTAGTTTGTATTTGTAGTAGACACTGTACTACTCTTAAGGGTAACAAGGTTGTTAACCCCTACTGTGCCTGTATAATCCTTTACAACAACAGCACTATTACCATTATAGTCACCATAGGTATGCATATTTGCATTACTGAATGCTATCATACCAACAGATGGGTCATATGTGATTTCAGCCATAAACAGATTGTCGGAAACCTTTGTCATAGAACCATAGGATGACAGGTTGTTTCCTGAATTTGGATGGAATCTGTTGTTGGACCAAGCACTTGTGGTTTTTGCAACATCATAATAAGCGTTACTACCCCATCCGCTTACAGCAGATGTATCCAGGTAGATAGTTGTTGTAACCTCACTTGAGGGTGATGTGGTTTCAGTAACATCAGGATTATCAGTTGTATAATCCATCCAACTGCCGTTGTAGTACATTTTGCCTGAGAATACATCGGATGTTGTCCAACTTGAAATTGCAACTTCTTGAGATTTCCAAGTACTGCCGGAATACTGTTGGAACTGCAATATGTCAAAACCACCGTATGTTTCGGTAACTTCACAGGTATAAATTTTGTAACCATTATATGTTGAACCTGTATCAGTCATAGTGAAGCTTTGCCACGAATTTGTTCCAAGCTGACAATTTGCCTTAACGGTGTACCCGTCGGGCACAGTACCCTTATAGCAATAGTAAATAGTGTGGGTTCCTGCCCCTGTTTCCTCCAAGTCCAAACTTGCAGCAGTTGCTGTGAAAGTGCCAAGCACCATCATTACTGCAAGTAAAAGACCTGTGAGTCTTTTCATTTTCTGTTTCAATGAAACACTTCCTTTCGTTTTTTATTTTGTACATAAATATACACCTGTATTTTAACATAAATTTAACACAAAATCCCATACAAATTTCATTTTCGTCATTATGCTATTAGATTTGTCGTAATGCACAAAAGGGTATGTACTTTTTTGACTAATAAGTAAAATGGCTGTGAAAAAAGTCCGAATAACTCTTCTTTCACAGCCACTATTACGCTAAAATATTACTTCATTAGCTTATATGTAAAGTATTTAGTTTTAAGGGAAAATTATGAAAACAGTGAGGCATTAGTAACAACATCACCATATACTTCATAGATATTGCCGTTAGCATCCTTGTAGGTTACATATGCTCTTAAAAACCAAATATCTCCAAGCATTACATT
>JBJEOZ010000055.1:0-9433 GCA_051880975.1 Ruminococcus sp. | reverse complement strand
CTACACCTGTCAAAGGGAGCTTTTCCTACTCCGTTTATATCTATGTCAATATCCCCGATAATATCTCCGATTAAGCGTGTATATTTAAACACTATCATGGGGTTTTCGTAGGCTCTTGTCACTGTATTTCCGTTTTTATCGGTGTATCTTAAATATAGACCGTCGCCATTATAGGTATCATATGTTTCGGCGTATCTGTCATCCCATACAGAGGTGTAAAGTCCGGAATATTCATCCTCATATTCCTGTGCAACAGCACTGTGGTACTCTATTATGGACTTAATATCTTCAGGGTTTTCGGTGGAATATATATAGGGGTTTTTACCCTTTATTGTTACATAATTATAATCATCAATATAGCTGTTAAAGGACACTTCCACTTTCTTAACATTCTCAGCATCAGGCACTCTTGTTACATATCCAAACATACCTGTTGTAACAATAAAGAAGAATCCTATTCCCGCCAAAGCCTCACAGCCGTAGAGTATCATCCACTTTCCAAAGCCTGACATTCCCTTGTGGTAAATAAGGTGGAGAATGATGTGGGAAATTATTGTTCCAACTATAATTCCTACACAGAATAATATAATGTAGGCAACAGAGCCGATTTCATTTGATGAATAAGGCAAGGTTGAAACAGATGCCAAAATCATACCCATCACAAGTCCTGCTGTAACACTTGTAAGGAACTTAATTGCAACACTTGGGAATACAAATGCAAAACCGCTTTGAGCTGACTCGGACTTCCTCTTTTTCACAAGGAAATATGATGCAACCACAAGACCGGCTGTAAACAAAATCCACCATATATAATAGGAAATTGGAGCATTAATAATATCACTAAATCCCACAGAAGTCATCGTGGTAAGTGATACCATAAAGCCTGAACCGAATGCACATATGGGTGCAATAAAGGGTGACAACAGAGAAAGCACAACAGGAGAAATAGGAAATTCTCCAAAGCCTGTAAAGCTTGACATACCCGGTAATACCATCTGCGGATAAAGTGTCAGCACCAATACGCAGATAGGATAAGCACCGCTGATTAAAATATATGTCACGATTGAATGTCCCACAGTACCACAGCAAACTGCAATAAATGCTATGAAAGCAATGTTGCCCAAAATACCCAAAGTACCGCAGAAAAATGCACTTACAGCACCGCCAAAGTTATCAAAAAGAAGAACACCATTGCCAATTAGGCAAACAATTATAAGGGGTACAATGGTAGACGCCACAACAGCCACCAGTCTGCCAAAGAACTGTGTTCTCCTTGAAACAGGCATACTTCCGTAAAAGTCCATACTCCTTTTGTTGTGGAGGTAAGAAAATGCAATAAAGGATATTACCGTTGCAAAAAGCATAGCCACATATACACATTCAAAAACATACATCTGAGTATATTCTTTAAATTCCCAAGGAAATTCAACTGCATTCTTTATGACGAATGTATATTGCATAAAGTCGATTGCCTCTTTAACAGGATATATAAAAACAAGTATCGCCCAATACGCTATTGAAAAGGGCAAAAATCTCCTCAAGCTGTCCCTACACACACTTTTAAAAGCCTTAGAACACTTCATATCCTGCACCTCCCATTTCTGTAATAAACATTTCTTCAAGTGTCAAAGGTAACATCTCTACAAATGCAGGATTAAGCTGTGCAAGTCCGTCCTTAATGCTGTCCTCGTCACCTGAAATAAGCAGTGTAAAGTATCTTCCGTTTTGCAAAATATTCCTTGTATTAAGACCTTTAAAAATATCAGGTGTTACATCATCACTAAATGCAATCTGCACCTTAAAGGCTTTGCTCCTCATTTCTTCAATCTTTGTATTGCTTACAATATCTCCGTTGTGGAGCAAAATCATAGTGTCGCAAATGTCCTCAAATTCCCTAAGGTTATGTGACGCAATAACCGTTGTCATATTGTTGTCGGTTACATTTTGAACTATAAGCTTTTTCAGTGTTTGCCTGATAACAGGGTCAAGTCCGTCAAAAATTTCGTCAAGGAAAAGGTACTTTGGCTTTGTAGAAAATGCCAGCAAAAGTGCCGCCTGCCTTTGCATACCCTTACTCATATTAATAATTTTTGCATCGTGTCTGATTGGAAAATACGCTGACAACTGCCTGAAATATTCTTCATCCCAGTTGGGATAAATTCCTGACAAATATTTTTTCAGCTTGCTCACCGTTGCATTGTTTGAAAAGAATGGATAGTCGGAAATGTAGTAGCACTTTCCCCTGACCTCCATATTTTCAAAGTTTCTTTTTCCGTCAATCAGAATAGTACCTCCGTCAGGCTCGTAAACACCGCTTAACATTCTTAAAAGTGTGCTTTTTCCGCTTCCGTTAGAACCTGCAAGACCGCAAATTGCCCCGTCGGGGATTGACGCTGTAACATTGTTTACAGCAATGTTTTTATCAAACTTTTTAGTTAAATTAATAAGGTCAATCACTTGCCCTCACCTCCAATATATACCTCATCCAAAATTTCTAAAACCTCGTCACGCTTAACGCCAAAGCCAAAGGCAGAAGAAAAACTTTCCTTAAGTTTTTTCATAATTTTAGTTTTTTCTGCCTCTCTGCTGTCAAAATTTTCAGAAATAAAACTTCCTCTGCCCACAGCGGAGTAGATATAACCGTCATTTTCCAGCATACTGTACGCCTTGGAAACTGTGTTTGGGTTTATTCCCAGCTCCCCTGCAAGGGTTCTCACAGGCGGTAGCTTGTCGTTTGGCTTTAATGCACCAAAGGACACAAGCCGTATCACATTTTCGTAAAGCTGTTTGTACACAGGCGTTGGTGACTGATAATTAATAGTAAACATTACATCCTCCTTTCTGTTGACTTAATTGTATTATCACAACTAATACAATTAGTACAATTAGATAATACAATACAAAAATAGATTTGTCAACACTTTTTTTACAAATATGAAGTTGACACTTTCATATAATAATGATAAACTATTTGTATAGTTTCAAACGGAGGACATTATGAAAAATCAGAATAAACAGAAAGAAACATTACTACTTGGCAAGTATCATACATATGACGCAATGCTTTTTATCGGTGTTGCACTTGTAATTTTAGGAATAATTTTCCTTGGCACAGTATTTGTAGGAGCATTCACAATGGGCAGAGCCTCTGTGATTTTGGGAATAATTTTTCTGCTCATAGGCGGAATAGTAACAGGCAACGGAACTATGCTAAAGCGTAAGGCGCTTGACGACGGCGACTACTACTGCGACTACAAGGCAGAAAAGAAGAAAAATTCTGAAAAAGAATTATCAGAATAAAATCACATAAAAATTTTGGGTGTGCATCAAAGCACACCCATTTTTTTATCAAAACAAAGGCTCCCTCGGATGAGGGGGCTGTCGGCTCTGACGACTGGGGGAGTGAAAAAGTAGTCAATGTATCTTGGTAGGTCTTTAGATAACAAGGTATGAGTCAGAACATATAACCGCACTATCTACTAAAGACATAGAGTGATAAAGAGAACACTTTTTCCCTCCTTCCACCGCAAGCGGTCCCCCTTTTTCTAGCGAAAACGGCAAACCCTTTGCCCCTGCGGGGCATTTCCCTTAGCAAGGGAATACCCATCTGGTGGAGGCTTATTGTATTTTATTCCTATCCTTTTTAACAATCTGATAAACAAACAGCAACAGTACCATAAAGGCAACAGGTGTGAAGAAATTGAATGACACCATACCCGAAAGCAGTCCGCCGATTTGATAAATCATCAGGCACACAAGGTACGCAAAAACATTTTGATACAGCAGTGCAAAGAAGAACCACTTTTTGCTGTTCATTTCCTTAGCCATTGCAGAAATTGCCGCAATACAAGGGGAGTTAAGGAGGTTAAACACCAAAAAGCTGAACCCCGCAACAGCGGTTGGCAACAAAGTGTTCACAGTTTCTCCCTTTGACAAAAGCACCCCTATTGTTGCAACAATATTTTCCTTTGCAAAAAATCCCGAAAGTGTGGCGGCAACGCATTTCCAGTTGCCAAAACCAAGTGGCGAGAAAATAAAGGCGATTGCCGAGCCTATGTATGAGATAAATGAGCTGTCGGAGTTTTCTCCGCCAAGGTACACAAAGCCCTCGCTTGTAACACCGAAGTTTGACAGACACCACATCACAGCACAGGCAACCACAAGGACTGTACCGGCCTTGATGATAAAGCCTCTCACCCTCTCCCAAACGTGACGGAAAACTCCCGACATTACAGGCATATGGTATGAGGGTAACTCCATAACGAATGGATTTTCCTCCGACTTAAAAGGCTTTGTCTTTTTCAGCATAAGGGCAGATACAAGCACCGCAACAACGCCGATAAGGTACATTGAGGGTGCAACCCACCACTTACCACCTAAAATTGCTCCGCCTATAAGGGAAATTATAGGCAACTTTGCACCGCAGGGGATAAATGTTGTGGTGATGATGGTCATTCGCCTATCGGAGTCGCTTTCAATGGTTTTTGACGCCATAATTCCCGGCACACCGCACCCCGAGCCGATAAGCAGAGGGATAAAGCTTTTGCCTGAAAGACCGAATTTCCTGAACAATCTGTCCATAACAAATGCAATTCTCGTCATATATCCGCAGTCCTCAAGGAAACTGAGGAAGAAGAACAGTATTGCCATTTGAGGGGCAAAGCCGATAACCGAGCCGACACCGCCTAAAATTCCGTCACATATCATTGAGATAAGCCACTCTGCACACCCAATGTTTGTAAGGAAAGCAGAAACTCCACCACAAATCCACTGTCCAAACAGCACATCATTCACCCAGTCTGTAACAGATGTGCCAATGAGTGTAACGGAAACAAAGTAAACACCGAACATAATCAGGGCAAATATAGGCAGTCCCGTAAACTTGCCTGTAAGGATTTTGTCCAGCTTGTAAGAGGTTGTAGTGGTTACATTAACCTTTTTACAGCATTCCTTTACAATGTCCGTTATGTAGTCGTATCTTTCGCTGATAATAATGCTTTCCGCATCATCGTCAAGCTCCATTTCACAAAGCTTAATGTCCTTTTTTATGTGATTTAGCACATCACTTTCAACCCCAAGGGTTTTAAGTACTTCCTTGTCATTTTCAAAGATTTTTACAGCAAGGTACCTCTGTTGCTCCTCAGGAATTTCGTGGACAACAGCCTCCTCAATATGGGCAAGTGTATGCTCAACAGGACCGCTAAAGCGGTGAATGGGAAGATGTACATTGTCACTTGTTGCAGTTTTCACCGCCAAGTCGACAGCCTGGTCAACACCCTCATTTTTCAGAGCCGAAACCTCAATTATCTTTACACCAAGTCTTTTTGAAAGTAGTTCAATGTTGATTTTGTCGCCGTTTTTGCGGACAACATCCATCATATTAATAGCCATAACAACAGGTATGCCTGTTTCAATAAGCTGTAAGGTTAAGTACAGATTTCTCTCAATATTTGTACCGTCAACTACATTCAGAATTACATTAGGGCGTTCATCAACAATGTAATTCCTTGCAACAATTTCCTCCGGGGTATAGGGTGAAAGTGAATAAATACCCGGCAAATCGGTGACGGTGACATTATCTCTCCCCTTTACCTTTCCTTCCTTTTTCTCCACAGTAACCCCCGGCCAGTTGCCCACATACTGGTTACTGCCTGTTAAAATGTTAAAGAAGGTAGTTTTGCCACAGTTGGGGTTTCCGGCAAGTCCAATTCTTATCTCCATTTTATCTCCTACTTCAACTAAACTCCATTTTTCAGTAAAATAAACTGTTTACTTTAGCTTAGTATTAATCCTTTCAACCTCAATCATCTTTCCGTCCTCTCTGCGGAGGCTTAATTCATAGCCACGAACAAGAATTTCCATAGGGTCACCAAGAGGAGCCATCTTTCTAATATATAGGGTAACTCCTTTGGTTATGCCAAAATCCATTATTCTTCTCCTGAGAGCCCCCTCGCCATGAACCTTTACAACCCTTAGTGTTGCGCCGGGGCGAAAATCGTTGAGTGTTGTCATATTTCCTCCATATTTGCAATAAACAATTTACGGTTAGCCACAACTAACTACATGCTACATTATACATTTATATGCACAATTCGTCAAGTATATTACAACAAAAAACAATGTTTTTCAAAAAAAATACCCCACCGAAGTGGGGTATGGTTATATATTAGTATTACAATCAAACAGGATGAATCATATTAGCCTTGTCTGCATTGTCGTTAATGCCTACCCTTTTGTTGCGACGCTTTTCAAAGAAATCCTTGGCAACCTTTGGGAACATTGCATAGGAAAGAACATCCTCTTCCTTTTCTGCAAAGGACTCAGCCTCTTTCTTAAGTGTTTCAAGCTCAGGCTGGAGCAAGTCTGCAGGACGGCAGTCGATAGGCTCCATATCGCCGATAATCTTCTTTCTGAATTCAGGGTCGATAGGAAGGGGAGTTGTACCGTACTTGCCGGCAACCATATCCTTAAATTCGTTAGTAACCATCTTGTATCTTTCACCCATAATTACATTGAACACAGCCTGTGTGCCAACAATCTGTGATGATGGAGTAACAAGTGGCGGATAACCTGCGTCCTTACGAACCTCCGGTACTTCCTTCATAACATCAAGGAGCTGATCCTCCTTGCCTGCCTGCTTAAGCTGTGAAAGCAGGTTTGACAGCATACCGCCGGGAACCTGATACAGAAGAGCAGATGCGTCTGTTGCAAGCATCTTTGGGTCGATAAGACCGCTGTCGATGTACTTCTGTCTAAGTGTCATAAAGTATTCACGAATGTCAGCAAGTGCGGCAAGGTCAAGACCTGTGTCGTACTCTGTACCCTGGAAAGCAGCAACAATGGACTCTGTTGCAGAGTGAGAAGTGCCGTTTGCAAGCGGTGACATTGCTGTGTCAACAACATCACAGCCGTTTTCAACAGCCTTCATAATACACATTGAGGAAAGTCCTGCTGTTGCGTGGGTGTGGAGCTGAATAGGAATATTAACAGCCTTCTTAAGGTCCTTAATAAGGCTTTCGCAGTTGTACGGTGTAAGTAGAGCCGCCATATCCTTGATACAGATAGAATCTGCACCGATTGACTCAATCTTCTTGGCGTAGTCAACATAGTACTTGTTGTCAAAAACAGGACCTGTTGTGTAGCTCATTGCAATCTGTGCGTGAGCGCCTTCCTTTTTGGCAGCCTTAACAGCTGTTTCAAGGTTCTTAATATCGTTAAGTGCGTCAAAAATTCTGATAATATCAATACCGTTTGCAACTGACTTCTGAACAAAATATTCAAGAACATCATCTGCATAGTGACGGTAACCAAGCATATTCTGACCACGGAAAAGCATCTGCAATTTTGTGTTAGGACATTCCTTGCGGATTGTGCGAAGTCTTTCCCATGGATCCTCATCAAGGAATCTCAGGCAGGCGTCAAATGTAGCTCCGCCCCAGCATTCCAGTGAATAAAAGCCGATTTTATCCAGTTCAGGGAGAATTGGGAGCATATCAGAAAGTGGCATTCTTGTAGCAAGAAGGGACTGATGTGCATCTCTAAGAACTGTTTCTGTAATTTTTAGTTTCTTAGCCATTTTAATCTTCCTTCCCTGTTAATCAGCCGATTGTAAGCATTACCTTGCCTGAATCAACAGATTCGCCCTTAGCAACAACAACAGAAGTAACTGTACCTGAGCAAGGAGCATTGATTTCGTTTTCCATCTTCATAGCCTCAAGGATAACAACTGTGTCGCCCTCGTTAACCTTTGCGCCGTTTGCAACCTTTACATCAACAACTGTGCCGGGCATTGGAGCAGTAACAGGTGTACCCTCGCCCTGTGCAGGTGCAGCAGGAGCCGGTGCAGGAGCAGCAGCAGGAGCTGAAACAGGAGCAGAAGCAGCAGAACCGCCAACCTCTTCTACCTGAACATCATATGTTGTACCGTTAACTGTAATCTTTAAATTTTTCATAATTAGTTCCCCTTTGATTGTATTTTATCCGATTGTGGAATGTTTCTTTGGAAGTGTTGTCATTCTCTTGCTCATAAGCATTGTAACAGCCTGAGCGAGAACAGTTCTAAGCTCTTCCTTAGTAACAATATTTTCAATAACACCGTCTTCAGCGGCTTTAAATGCAGAAAGGTTTTCCTTGGCAAAAGCCTTTGCAGCATTTTCCTGCTCAGCAACAGGAATCTCCATCTTTTCAGGAGCCATAAGGTAAGCGGCAGCCAGTTCATTAAGAGGAGAAACAACAGCCTCCGGTAAAGCCAATGTAAGGTCTGTCATAGCGCCTGTACCTGCCATTGCAATGTAAACAGGGCCCACAGCCTTGCCTGTGATTACTGTAATCTTTGTTGTTGTAGCCTCAGCATAAGCGTTAGTTACTGATGTTGCGGCTGAAAGGCAATTAAAGCCTTCGCTGTTTAGGAAAGTGATAACAGGAATTGAGAAAGCGTCGCAGAAAGAAACAAGCTTTGTGATTTTCTTTCCGTCAGGCTTTTCAAGTAAACCGCCCTTTGTCTGAACGATACCAACAACCTCACCCTGAAGTCTTGCAAAGCTAACCTTGGCAGTTTCGCCAATGTGGTCGTACAGTTTTACATCAGAGCCACAGTCCATAGTTGCACAAACAACACACTTTGGTTCAGCCTCAGGAGCATTTTCCTCGGCACAAGGAGCTGTTGAAAGGTTGTTTGAAGGAAGATAAAGGAGAAGTTCCTTTGCCTTTGCAAGTGCGTCATCCTTGTCGTCAGCCATCATTGCAACAGAGCAGTTGCAACCCTCATCATCTGCTGTGTTAACAGAGATAACTGCATCCTTAACCTTGATTACAAAGTCAGCGGAAGATGCTGTAATGGCGGAGGTTCCAAGGCAGTCTGAAAGAACAACAGAAATCTGCGGAACGACACCTGAAAGTGTGCTTGCGGCGTTAAGTACAGTACCGTAAGCTGTGAGCAACTCGTTGCCTTCCTTTAGCTTACCGCCCAGGCTGTCATAGATACCAACAACCGGTGCACCGTTCTTTAGTGCCAAATCATAAACCTTCTTTAGTTTAGCTGCCTGAGCCTTGCTCATTGCACCCTTTGCAATGTCAATGTTCTGACAAAAAGCATAGCAAGGCATACCGTTAACGGAGCCATAGCCTGCAACAGCCTCGGCATAGTTGTCGCCTGACTTTGCATATGTGTCAATTTCAATAAAGCTGTCATCATCAAAAAATTCTGTAATCACCTTGTAGGCAGATGTGTTGACGATTTCAGCCTTAGCCTGAGTCATCTTTTCTGTACTCATCTCTATTCCTCGCTTTCCTGTATTTTTACCAAATGCCGATTTTTGCAAAAAACTGTTAAAAGATGTACAATTTTCAACTGGCATTTAATCTGCACTTAGTATTATTTAATAAAATACTACACAAATCATTATATCCCAAAAAGGGCATAAATACAAGAAAA
>JBJEOZ010000054.1:0-1972 GCA_051880975.1 Ruminococcus sp. | reverse complement strand
AGTACATCAATTGCAAAAGTAGATATGACATTCACTAAGGAATGTACAGGACTTTTACTCAGCGCCGAAATAATACGCAATAATGAAATTAGAGCGTCAAATATAATAAATATTGATTCTGAGAATATATCCTTCAATATGGAGGTTTTGTTTGCTGATTTGTGGGATGCCGAGCATCCGAATTTATACACATTGAATACTGTTTTATGTGATGAAAATAATAATGAAATACAGAAAAATACAATCAAATTCGGATTTAGAGAAATTACATACGGCGGTAAAAAAGATACTGACAATAATAAAATCTATGTAAACGGTAAGGAAATCAAGCTGAGAGGTGTCTGCCGTCACGATGTTTCAAGGCTATATGGCAGGTCGGTTACCAAAGAGAATATTTTCAACGAAATAAAAACCTATAAAGAACATAACATAAATCATATCCGCACCTCTCATTATCCTGCAAGTGATTATATGCTTGAAGTATGTGATGAACTTGGAATTTATGTTGAGCAAGAGAACGCCGCTTGCTTTAAAGGTGCAAACGGCTTTGACATTTATAATCCGCCTGCTGATTTTTTAAATTCCTTTAAGGAAATGGTTGAATTTTCAAGAAACCATCCAAGTGTTATCATATGGTCAATAGCTAATGAATCAGGCTTTGAAAAATCAACAGGTTTTCGTGACTGCTATGACTACATTAAACAAACGGACTTAACAAGGCCTGTAATTTTCAGCTATCCTTGGACAGTAAAATCAAAGCCACTGCCCTATGATATTTTCAGCAAGCACTATGAAAAGGTGACATCAAGTCTCGGCAAAAAGGATATGCCGATTTTGCACGACGAATTTGCTCATATTCCCTGCTACAATATTGATGATTTGGCTTATGACAACAGTAGCAGAGTTTTCTGGGGCGAAAGCATAAAGCGTGGTTGGGATAACATTTTCAACACCTCGGGTGCTCTTGGCTGTGATATATGGGCAGCTATTGACGATGTAATCTATCTTCCCGAAAATAATATGGAAAAGCATCAAAATCATCTTAAGGGCGAGTGTGCAGGCTACGGTGAATGGGGTTGTATTTTTGACACATTCAAAAGGCTGAAGCCTGAGGCATATTTAACTAAAAAAGCTTTTACACCTATCAAGATTATTGATACATCAATTTACGGTGATGAAATAAGATTTAATATTCAAAACCGATTTAACCACGCAAATCTAAATGAAGTCTTTGTAACGGTTAAAGATAATAACTCAAATATTTTATACCAAAAGAAAATAAGAGAGAGCATTGCTCCTCACTGTTCAGGTATGGTTTCTGTTTCGCCGCTTAATTGTACCGATAATATGAGGGTTGAATTTGCATTTGACAATGTGATTGTTGAAAGTGTTGTGCTCAACAAAGCTTATGAGACTCTTAAAATTGAGCCTTCTGCAATAAAGCTTGATTGTGCACAAAACCGCATAACCGTAAGTTTTGATGATGAGCCGGTGGCAGCAATAAAGAATATGCGCCTTTATACAGGAATTAACAAATTTGATGTCCAAATCAGCGAGCTTACAAAAATCAATGATAATACATATTTTGCTGATTTCGGCTTCGGCAGGGCATTTTTACTAACTGTCAATACAGTAGGTAACACATTGAAATTCAAAATAATCCCTAAAAATAATTTGTCTTCATTATACCTAATTGGAGAATTAGGTGTTGACATCGAGCCGGTCTGCGATTTCAAATCAGTATCGTGGATAAGAAGCTCTCTTTATAATGATTATCCCGAAAATCATATCGCAAGGGATTTCGGCACTGCGTATAAAAACGGTCCTACACACAATTATGATGATACCGATATAAAGAATATTACTTGGGAGCAGGATATGTCTGCCTTTGCTTATTATGAAAAGGCAAGCAGGTTTAACAGCTTGGCAAGTAACGATTTTAGGACTAAAAGGCTGAGAATAGGCTCCTATC
>JBJEOZ010000053.1:0-1984 GCA_051880975.1 Ruminococcus sp. | reverse complement strand
CTTTTGCGGCTTGAATATCCTCTTTCCGCCTGTTACAATGAATGGCTGAAAAATGACTATTCATATATGGATATGCTTCAGGATACGGTTGATAATTTTTCAAAAGAGCTAGTAAAGGAAAATGAACAGGCAAAAAAGAAAAAGCGAAATCAGCCGGAACGATAATCACCGCAAATCAGTCTGCCCCATACGGCAGCCTTTTTTGATATAAAAAATTTAAGAAAGATGAGGTAATAAAAAATGAACACAAATTACAACAGAGAGGCGTTTGTTTGCTCACTTGAAAAACTGTGCTTATTGCACCGGGGAATCTTCTCTTTTTCCGAAGATGTTACATACGATGTGAAAAAAGCAGTCCCCGAAGGCTTTGATCCGCTTATGTACTTTACGTTCAAACCCGTTTACACATTTGAAGTATACGGAAACAGCAACGAGCATCTTAACGGTCGGTATGACACAAATCCCATATTTGATAAAAACGCATATATGCTTGATGTAAATCTCACGGGAGTTACATCGAATCTAAGCGACATAACGGAGGGTTACGAATTATGGCTGCTTGATGATATGACGCTTGCTGTTACATATTTCTACAATATGAAAGTCCGTTCCAAAGATAAATTTGAAGCTGTAACATACCGATATTTTATGAAGGACGGCTTATATAAATTCGGGTATGATTTTGAGGAAGAGGCATTCTTGGGAAAAATCGAATATATTATCGCCAGAGAGCTTTGCTGTAACACGGAGTGCGATAATAAATGCGATGAATGTAAATACGGTGAAATCATTTCCGAATACGAGGATGATTACGATGATGAGTGCAATGGTGACGAATGTGATGATTGTCCGTATAAGGACAACTGCACATTCTAAAATGTAGCTTTCCCGACGAAAAGCAGAACGCCGCAGGCGGACGGGACAAATGCGTGAGCATTTGTATTAGCAAGCACGGCATTTGTCTATACAAAAGCCCGCTTGTTAGTGGCTTATGCCCCTAATACCCCGCCTGTCGGCACTATGAAAAGAGGTGATTTTTTTGAGAAACAGACAAAATGGAGTTCTTGTATATTTATCGGATGCGGAGAAACAGCACCTTGTAAAGCAGACCGCTGTTGCAGGACTTAGTGTAGGTGCTTTTATCCGCAAGCTGATTATGGGAAAAGAAATTCGTCCCCGTCCGCCTGATGAATATGTAAAGCTGCTGCGTGAGATAAATGCTGTTGGCAACAACATAAATCAGATAGCGCATATCGCAAATGCCGAAAGACATATTTCAGCAGATAAAATTGAAGAAGTCCTCAAAATGCAAGATGAAATTATGCGGCTTGTAAGGAGTGTGCGCTGATGGCAATTACAAAAATATGGTCGGTCAAATCAAGACTTGACACAAGCCTTAAATACATTGCAAATCCCAATAAGACATCAATCCAACCTAACATTGAAGCGGTCGAGGGTGTAATCAAATATATTAAGAACAATGACAAGACGGAACAGTGCAAGTATGTGAAGGCGTACAACTGCACGGTAGACAAAGCCTTCTCGGAAATGATGGAAACGCAAGAGTTTTTCGGAAAAGCCGGGCGCAAAAATTCCGTTCTTGCCTATCACTTGGTACAGTCCTTCAAGGACTTTGAAACAACACCGGAGATTGCTCATAAATGCGGACTTGAACTTGCGGAGCGTTTGTTTGCGGATAAATATGAGGTTGTTGTCGCAACGCACCTTGACCACGAGCATTTGCATAATCACATCATCATAAATGCCGTTTCATATCTTGACGGTTACAAATACCGAAATAATTTCAAGGACTACTTTATAGACATTCGAGGAATATCCGACCAAATCTGCATTGAAAACTGTCTGTCGGTAATTGAACATCCCAAGCACCGGGGTATGCACTACGGCGAATGGCTGGCGTTAAAAGAAGGCAGACCTACTATCCGTGGCAGTATCCGCAGGGATATTGACGAGATTATCAAAT
>JBJEOZ010000052.1:0-9567 GCA_051880975.1 Ruminococcus sp. | reverse complement strand
GAAGCTATGATGAGAAACACCGTTGTGTACAATCTTGCAGACAGCATCGGTCTTGAAGATTCACCAATGAGTGACATCTACGATGTTTACAACAACGGTAATTACCTTGGCACTTATCAGATTGCCGAAAAGGTTGAGGTTTCCAACAAGGAAGCACTTGTTGAGGGTGAAAATGTTGATAAAATGAACGAAAAAGCTAACTCTACTTACGATTTTGACAATCCTCAAAGGGCAAGCTCAAACGGAAATATCAACGAAATATCAGCAGCCGGTTATTACAAGTACTGCACAGGACTTACAACTCCAGAAAATTACAAGGACGGCGACTACCTCCTTGAATTTGAGCTTAACGAAAGATTTGCTGATGAAATCAGTGGATTTATCTCCAACAGAGGACAGCAGGTAGTACTAAAAACTCCTGAAGTTGCTACTAAGGAAGAAGTTATCTATATTATGGATAAGTTCAACGCAGCAGAGGCTGTTGCATATGCACAGGCAGGAGATTCCACAACAAGCTTTGCAAGAGGCTCACTTTCAACCTCTAACGGCAAATACACATACACATCAAGTGTTTCAGACTATTCTGTAACAGTCAGCAGTTATGACGAGCTGATTGACGCAGAAAGCTTTGCACAGAACTATCTTATTCAGGAATATGTAGAAAACCTGGATGGTGTTGCTACATCCTTCTATGTAAACCTTAAGAATCAGGATTCTCTGTTCACAGCAACTCCTGTTTGGGACTTTGACTGGACAATGGGTCAGTATGAAAAGTTAAAGCCTGTATATGGTAGTGTTCAACTTCAGCCAAATAACACTGACCAATGGTTTATCAGATATAAGGCTATTTATAACAACTATGATGTAGATAACCTTGTTACAAAGCTTTGTAAAATTGATGACTTCTGGTCAAGAGTAAAGATTCAGTGGAAGTACAATGTTTACCCTGAAGTTCAAAAGATCTATGGTTCAAGCGGTCTTATTAAGAATGACTACACAAATAAGCTAAGTGCTTCCGTAGCTATGAACGAAGACCGTTATCACTTTATTGCAAACGACCCAATCGGTTATTGGGGAAGTAAAGACACAGGAGACACTTGGTCAGATGCCGTAACATACCTTGATAACTGGGCAAGCAGTCGTGCTTCTTGGATTAACAACAATATTGGCACAGCGGTTTCCTACACTAAGAGCGGAACATCCACACAGCTTTCAGTTAGTCAGGCAGATGACAACTCTATTGTTGCACAGGCTACTCCCGGTACAATCACTGCCGACTCAACAACTCTTGGTAACAGTGACTTTACATATGAGTTCACCTATACCAACGGCACAGATACAAAGACAATTACTAAGGTTGGCTCAAACACTGCAACCCTAACCGACACAGCCACAGCCGGTGATGTTTACACAGTTTCTGTAAATGCTTACCCAACAAAAGCCGGTAAGGACACAGGCTTTGTACTTGCAAGTGACCCTGTTAGCTACACAGTAGTTAACTCATCCGACCCAACACTTACAGTATCTCCGTCAACACTTAGCCTTACAGTTGGTGATACATCAACACTAACAGCTAAAAAGACTAATATTGACGAGGATGTAACATGGTCAACTGACAACGAAAGTGTTGCAACTGTAGAAAACGGTGTTGTTACTGCAGTAGCAGAGGGTACTGCAACTATCACAGCAACTGCAGGCGGATTATCAGCTAACTGCGTTGTAACAGTTAGCGAACCTGTTTCATCAGTAATCACACTTTACTTTACAGACAACAAGAGCTGGGGTTCTGTTAAGGCTTGGATTTGGAATGATACAACAAAAACCAATGAAAGTGCTTCTTGGCCCGGCAAGTCCTGTACAAAGATAGGTAAAAACTCACAGAATCAGGATATTTATTCCTGTACAATGGATACATCTCTCTATGACAGCATTATCTTTGCAAACAGTGACGGTAGTTCAAAGACAAAAGAAATTTATAATATTACATCAGCAAATGACGGAACAGGCTACTACATCACCGGTTCATCTTCACCTTATACAGTAGATACCTATTCTGTTGTAACTCCTGCTGTTAAGCTAAGCACATCTTCTGTTGAGCTTATGGTTGGCGGTGAATACACAATTACTCCTGCTTCAAGCAAGGGTACATTGTCATACGAATCATCAAGCACAGCTGTTGCAACAGTTGACGAAAACGGTGTGGTAAAGGCAGTTGCAAAGGGTAATGCTACTATCACAGTAACAGCCACAGGCACATTTGAAACAGCAACAGCTACATTGAATGTTACAGTCAATGACAAATACACCGTAACCTTCAAAAACTACGACGGCACAGTAATCAGCACAGAGAAGTATGATGCAGGTGCAACAGTTGTTGTTCCAACAGAAACACCTGTTAGACCGGCAGACCAGCAATATACATATACCTTCAGCGGATGGGACAAGGATGTAGTAGAAACAGTAAATGCAGACGCAACCTACACAGCGGTATTTACAGGCACACTGAACAAGTATTCTGTAAGCGTTTCAACAGTAAACGGTACAGTAACAGGTTGCCCGACAGATGCTGTTGACTACGGCACATCAGTAACCCTTACTGCAAAGGCTGATGAGGGCTACACATTTGCAGGCTACTATGTTGGCGATACAAGGGTATCAAGCTCCGCAACATACACATTTACAGTAAAAGGCAACACAGATGTAGTTGCAAAGTTCAATCAGATGCCCGGTTCTGAACTTAAGGTTCAGGTTGTAGGCGGAACAGGACTTAAGGTTAAGCTTGGTGCAAACGGAGTAGAAACAACACAGTCTATCTTCTACTGCAACAAGGATGTTAAGACCGGTCAGTATGTAACCCTAACACCAACAGGTATCAGCGGATATGACTTCTTATATTGGATTAATGAATCAGGCAAGATTGTGGCTTATTCAGAGGCATATACATTTATGTTTACCGGTAAAATTACCCTGACAGCTGTATACTCACAGATTAGTGACGGTGTTGTAACATTTATGAGTGGATATAATCAGATTAATTCCTCAATGTGTTATGGTAGTGCAGATGAAATTAAACTTCCAACACCTTATGCTAAGTCAGGTTACACATTTAAGTTCTGGTCAATAGACGGAAAAACAGAATGTACTGTAAGTGACATTTACACAGCATCTCGAAGTGGAAATGTAACTGTTAAGGCTGTTTATGAGGAGAATGAAGTTTACTACAACCTGACAATCAACGGCGGTACAATCGTTTCTGTTGATAACAATACGACAGATGCAGGTAACACAACAGGCTCATATAAGACTATCAATGCAATTAAGGTACAGCCAAAGGTCGCTGAAGCAGGCAAGAAGTTTGCATATTGGGAAGACCAAGATGGTAACATTTTATCTTATTCAAAAATTCATCTATTGTACTTAAATTCTGATACAACAATTACAGCAGTATTTGTTGATGAGAATGAGGTTGTTGATGCAAAAGCTATTGCAGAAATTTCATCTATTTCTCTAAATGAAACAACAAATAAGATGAGTGTAATGGCAGTTTTAACTGTACCGTCTGATTGTACTATTATTTCAGGAGGATTGTTGGCAACCAATAACGAAATGATAGGTGCATCTGCTGACAGTTTCACATATGAAAACGCAACATATAAGAAGGTAGAAAATGTAGAGAGTCTCGATTATCAGATGTTGCAATATGCATGGACAAAGTCCAATGTATTCTATGGAGATATTTGGTTCCTAAGAGCATATGTAACCTACAAGGATGCAAACGGCAATATCTATGAAGTATATGGTGATGTTGTTACTAATGACTCACTGTTTTCATAATTTGCTTGACAAATAAAAATAATTATTTTATAATCAAACTAGTAGAATAATGTTTTAGTGTTAAGAGGAGGATTGCTATGAATTATACAACACCTGATATTGAAGTCGTTGCAGTAAAGAATGACCTTGCTGTTGGTGCATCTAACGGTGATATTAACGGAGGAATAACTGGTAGCGAAGACTAACTTAAACTCAAAAAGGCTATCCCGTATGGGGTAGCCTTTTTTCCTGTTTACAGAATAATGGAAACTTAAAAGGAAAATTATACCTTGATTATGTTGACATTTTATTTTTGATATAATATTATAGCCTTATTCCAAAAAATAAAGGATTGTTGTTTATGGGACTAACCGAAATTATTTTGTTGGCTGTGGGACTTTCTATGGACGCCTTTGCGGTGTCTGTGTGCAAGGGTCTTGCAATTCCTAAAATAAATTTAAAAAAAGCCACAATATGCGGAATATGGTTTGGCGGTTTCCAGGCACTGATGCCTATGATAGGGTATCTTTTGGGTGCAGGTTTTACCGGATATATAACGGGAATTACCCCTTGGATTGCATTTGTTCTCCTTTCCCTTATCGGCGGTAATATGATTAAGGAGGCTGTATCCAAGGAGGAAGAAAAGGCAAACGACAGCCTTGGCTTTAAGGTTATGCTTACAATGGCTGTTGCCACAAGCATTGACGCATTGGCTGTTGGGGTTACCTTTGCCTGTGTTCCTGTTTCCATTATGAGCTTTGCAGGAAATTTTTTAAACACACTTTTGGGTGCTGTGATTATAGGTGTTACAACATTTGTGCTGTCCTGTATAGGTGTAAAGATTGGAAATATATTCGGGCTGAAATACAAAAGCAAGGCTGAACTTGCCGGTGGAATAATCCTTATTTGCCTTGGAATAAAAATTTTGTTGGAGCATTTTAATATTCTGTAATATTCAAGGTTGTTACATTGTAACAGCCTTTTATTTTGCTATAATTTAGTAAAAAACTTGATAATTATGCTGTAACGGTCTTAAATTCACAGCATAAAATACAGGAAACCAAACAGCATTATTGGGGTATTTTTCCTTATAAAATACACAAAATATACTGCACTTTATATCCATAAGAAATCCTTGTAAAAAACAGTTGTTTTTTACGAGCATTTTTTCTAACTTTACTATGCTTTTGATAGGAGTTATTGTGTAAAACAGGGAAAATAAAATATAGTGTTTACAAATCCGAAAAGATTTGTTAATATTTTAACATAGACTTTTGTAAAAGGAGATAAAACTATGTCAAATTATAGCATCGTAGATTCTGTTGAAGCTTTAGAAGCAAAGCTTGCAGAAGTGCGTGAAGCCCAGAAGAAGTTTTCAACATATACTCAGGAACAGGTTGACGCTATCTTTAAGGCAGCAGCAGTAGCTGCAAATAAACAGAGAATTCCTCTTGCTAAAATGGCAGTGGAAGAAACAGGAATGGGTGTGGTTGAAGATAAGGTTATCAAGAACAACTATGCCGCAGAACACATTTATAACGCTTACAAAAATGTTAAGACCTGTGATGTTATCGAAAGGGACGAATCCTTTGGTACAATTAAGCTTGCTGAACCAATCGGCGTTGTAGCAGCAGTTATCCCAACAACAAACCCAACATCAACAGCTATTTTTAAAACATTAATTTCACTTAAGACAAGAAACGGTATCATCATCTCTCCTCACCCAAGAGCAAAGGCATCCACAATTGCCGCTGCAAAGGTAGTTCTTGAAGCAGCAGTAGCAGCCGGTGCTCCTGAGGGAATTATCGGTTGGATTGATGTTCCATCCCTTGAAATGACAAACCTTGTTATGAAGGAAGCTGACATAATCCTTGCTACCGGTGGTCCGGGAATGGTTAAGGCTGCATATTCCAGCGGTAAGCCTGCACTTGGCGTTGGTGCCGGTAACACTCCTGCTATCATTGACGACACAGCAGATATTCTCCTTGCTGTTTCATCTATCATTCACTCAAAGACATTCGATAACGGTATGATTTGTGCTTCCGAACAGTCAGTTATCGCCCTTAAGAGTGTTTACGATAAGGTTAAGAAGGAATTCCAGTACAGAGGATGCTACTTCCTTAACGAAGAAGAAACCGAAAAGGTTAGAAAGACTATCCTCATCAACGGCGCACTTAACGCAAAGATTGTTGGTCAGTCTGCACACACAATCGCTTCCCTTGCAGGCGTTGATGTTCCTGTTGACACAAAGATTATCATTGGTGAAGTTGACAGCGTTGACATTGCAGAAGAATTTGCTCACGAAAAGCTTTCTCCTGTTCTTGCTTTCTATAAGGCAGAGGACTTTGAGGATGCTCTTAACAAGGCTGAGCATCTTGTTGCTGACGGTGGTTACGGTCATACATCTTCACTCTACTGCAACGCAGTAACAGAGAAGGATAAGATTGATGAATTCGCAAAGAGAATGAAGACTTGTAGAATTCTTGTTAACACACCATCATCACACGGCGGTATCGGTGACCTCTACAACTTTAAATTAGCACCATCCCTCACACTTGGTTGTGGCTCATGGGGCGGAAACTCCGTATCAGAAAATGTTGGAGTAAAACACTTAATCAATATCAAGACAGTTGCAGAGAGAAGGGAAAATATGCTTTGGTTCAGAGCACCTGAAAAGGTTTATCTTAAGAAGGGCTGTCTGCCTGTAGCCCTCCAGGAACTTAAGGATGTAATGAATAAGAAGAGAGTATTCATTGTAACAGACCAGTTCCTATATAAGAATGGCTACACAAAATCCGTAACAGATAAGTTGGACGAGATGGGCATTACCCACACAACATTCTTCAATGTTGCTCCGGACCCAACACTTGCTTGTGCAAAAGAGGGCGCAGAGCAGATGAAGGCATTTGAGCCTGACTGCATCATCGCTATCGGCGGTGGCTCCGCAATGGACGCAGCTAAGATTATGTGGGTTCTCTACGAGCATCCTGAGGCAGACTTTATGGATATGGCTATGAGATTCATTGATATCCGTAAGAGAGTTTACACATTCCCTAAGATGGGTGAAAAGGCTTACTTCATCTGCGTACCAACATCAGCAGGTACAGGTTCAGAAGTAACTCCATTTGCTGTTATCACAGACGAAAAGAGCGGTATTAAGTATCCTCTTGCTGACTATGAGCTTCTTCCAAATATGGCTATCGTTGATACAGATATGCATATGACAGCTCCTAAGGGTCTTACATCAGCGTCAGGTATTGATGCACTTACACACGCATTAGAGGCTTACGCTTCTATTATGGCAACTGACTACACAGACGGTCTTGCACTTAAGGCTGCAAAGACAATCTTCGAGTATCTTCCAAGATGCTACGACAACGGTCCTAACGACCCTGTTGCAAGAGAAAAGATGGCTAACGCTGCTACAATGGCAGGTATGTCATTTGCAAATGCATTCCTTGGTGTATGTCACTCAATGGCTCATAAGCTTGGTGCTTATCATCACCTACCACACGGTATTGCAAACGCTCTCCTCATTGACGAGGTTATCAGATTCAATGCTTCAGAATGCCCAAGAAAGATGGGTACATTCAGCCAGTATGACCATCCAAAGACAATGGCAAGATATGCTGAGTTTGCTACTTACCTTGGTGCTAAGGGCAAGACAGACGAGGATAAGGTAGAAAACCTCATCAAGATGATTGACGAGCTTAAGGAAAGAGTTGGCATTAAGAAGACTATCAAGGATTATGATGTTCCTGAGGATAAGTTCCTTGAAACACTTGACCAGATGTGCGAGGACGCATTTGACGACCAGTGCACAGGTGCTAACCCAAGATACCCACTTATCTCTGAGATTAAGGAAATGTATCTTAAGGCTTACTACGGCGAATAATATATACTGTATAAATATGCTATCCCCCAACTTAGGTTGGGGGATACTTTTTTGACAAATTACAGTTTTAAAGGATTGTTAAAAGTTCGTTAATTTGCACAAAAGATTGTTAAAGTGTTGACACATTTCATAGCTGTTGTGATAAGAAGATTTGTATTATTTGCATAAAATATCCCTATGTTTTTGTGTATTATAAAGAATACTATGGTGTTTTTGAATAAATATACAAGGCTTATTTCGTCAATTTTAACGCTATACTTAACCAAGCGGAATGTTGTATAATATAACCAAAGCAGAAAAGCTTTTTTATTTGTTCTATATGAAAGGATTGATATTTTATGAAATTTGAAAAGGTTCTGGCTGAAAGAAAAGATAAAGTTATATACAAAGATGGAGATAGATGTATTAAAGTTTTCGACGAAAATTATAGAAAGTCTGATGTTCTCAACGAGGCACTAAACCAGTCCCGTGTTGAAGAAACAGGTCTTAAAATGCCTAAGGTTTTGGAGGTTACAAAAATCGAGGGCAAATGGGCAATAGTTTCTGACTATATCGAGGGAAAAACCCTTGCACAGCTTATGGCTGAAAACCCTGACAAGCTTGACGAATATCTTGAACTGTTTGTCAATGTACAGCTTGACATTTTGGGCAGAAAGTCACCACTTCTTAACAAACTGTGGGATAAGATGAAGCGTAAAATTGACGAAACCACTTTAGACGCAACCACAAGATACGAGCTACAAACCCGCCTTAGCGGTATGCACAAGCACCACAAGGTTTGTCATGGTGACTTCAACCCAAGTAATATTATCGTTACTGAGGACGGCACACCATATGTAATCGACTGGTCCCACGCAACACAGGGCAATGCCTCCGCAGATGCCGCCAGAACCTACCTTATCTTTGTTCTTGAGGGAAAAGAAGATGTAGCTAAAAAGTATCTCCAGCTGTTCAGCCAAAAGGCTGATATACCTGTACAGCTTGTACAGGAGTGGATGCCAATAGTAGCAGCATCTCAGTCCGTTAAGGGTAAGCCTGAAGAAAAGGAACTCCTAACCTCTTGGGCAAGTGTAATTTCATATGAATAATTGAATAATATTAAAAAAGGCTATCCAAACGGATAGCCTTTTTTGATGGATTTATTGGAATATGACGAAAAGTAATTATTCAGGTGTAGATTAAAGGAATTGAATCTGTATGAATTTACTTGCCCGTTAGCCTGATGCTATTTCACAGCGTTGAAAGAAAATCCAAAGGTGATGGTATCTCCCTCAATTTTAGAAATGCAGGTGAATTTGTGTTGCTCTGCAATGTTTTTTACTATGGAAAGTCCAAGACCGTTTCTGTTTTTTCTTGTGGCGTCCATTGTGTAGTAGGGTTCCCAAAGATTTTTTAAATCTGTTTTCTTAATATTTTCTGCTTTATTGCTGACTGTAAGACTACTTGCAGTCAGCTTTATTTTTATGCTTTCTTTGTCTGCGTTTTTATTCAATGTTGTACTGCTTTTTTATCTTCCTTTCGGAGATGAACGAAATCAAAATTCCTGTAGTGGTGAAAAGAATAACGATAAAGCACTACCAAACAAAGATATATATGTAACGGTTATTGTTTTCTTCATCGTTTTTCCTCCTTTATTCAATTACTTCTTCAACGATAACAACTTCTTCTCTCATAATCATTTGATGCTCTTCCCATCTATTCCGCTAAAAAAATATTTTTAGTACCCATAAAGCACCTTTCAAAATTATGATTTGACAACAATTCTATTATACATAATGATATTGTGATTTCAATATTTTGAATTTCAAAATAACAATTGACAAATTATGTTATATAGTTATATAATTTAATCAAAAGAT
>JBJEOZ010000051.1:0-9617 GCA_051880975.1 Ruminococcus sp. | reverse complement strand
CAAGGGTTTTGCCCATTCCATCAAAAATTTTACAGGTATTATCAATGTTTACCCTGCTTTTCTTTCCGTGCATAAGCTTTTTTGCGTGGGTGATTTCTCCGCCGAAAACCTCACAAATCGCCTGATGCCCAAGGCAAACACCTAAAATTGGGATTCTGCCTTTAAAGTAACTTATAACCTCCTCACAAATTCCTGCGTCCTTTGGGTAGCCCGGGCCTGGGGAAATTATTATGTGAGAGGGATTCATTTTTTCAATATCATCTACTGTTAATTGGTCGTTTCGCACTACCTTAATATGGGGGTTGATGCTTCCTGCAAGCTGTACCAGGTTGTAGGAAAAGCTGTCGTAATTATCAATTAGTAAAATCATTACCTGTCAACCTCCCCTGCGTTTTTAATTGCGTTCATAACAGCAAGTGCCTTGTTGTAGCTTTCCATATATTCGTTATGAGGAATACTGTCAGCAACAATTCCACCGCCAGCCTGAACATAAACCTTGTCTTTTATTTTAGATGCCATTCTTATTGCGATACAGGTGTCCATATTGCCGTTAAAGTCAACATAGCCGATTGCACCGCCGTATATACCTCTTGGACATTTTTCAAGCTCCTCAATGATTTCACAGGCTCTCACCTTTGGTGCGCCTGAAAGTGTACCTGCCGGCAGAACAGACTCGATAGCGTCAAATGCGTCAACATCATCTTTTGCGTCACTCTGCACCTCGGAGCAGATGTGCATAATTTTGGAGTAGCGAAGAATTTGCATATACTCTGTAACTTCAACAGAATTAAACTTTGAGATTTTGCCAAGGTCGTTTCTGCCCAAGTCAACAAGCATATTGTGCTCGGAAAGCTCCTTTTCGTCCTGTAACAAATCCTTTTCAAGGGCCAAATCCTCCTCTTCCGTTTTGCCCCTTGGTCGGGAGCCGGCAATAGGGAATGTGGTCAGTCTGCCGTTTTGGTATCTTACAAGGGTTTCGGGAGAAGTGGATATAATCTCGTTGTCGCCGATTTTCATAAATACCATATATGGTGAGGGATTTGTCACTCTAAGCACTCTGTATGCGTTTAAGAGGGAACCCTCATATGGGGTTTCAAACCGCCTTGAAATAACAGCCTGAAAAATATCTCCGTTAAAGATGTATTCCCGTGTTTTCTCCACAGTTTGTGCATATTCTTCCTCTGAAAAATTGGACTCAAATGAAACATTTTCATACGAACTGAGCTTTGATGGGGGAGTAGGGTCGTTTATCATATTAACGATTTCCTCAATATCCCTTACAGCCTTTTCGTACTGGGCTTTCATATCAGTAGTTTTCATATTTACAATTACAGTTATCTTTTGCTTAAGATGATCGTAGGCGATTATTTTGTCGCAAAGCATAACATCAAAGTCGTTAAATTCGCTGGACTTTAATTTTAATGTAGGCTCGGCATAGCCAATCATAGAGTAACCGTAGTAGCCTACAAGACCTCCGGTAAATGGTGGGTTGCCATTAAAGGTTGGTGTTTTGTAGTGGCTGATATATTCCCTAAGCACCTGAAGAGGCTTTTCTGTTTTGATTACATTAGCACCCTCACCCTCTATTGTGACGGTACCGTCCTTGCAGTACAGCCTTGCCTTTGGGTCAAAGCCGAAAAAGCTGTACCTTGCCCACTTTTCACCGCCCTCAATGCTTTCCAGCAGATAAAAGTTTTTGTATTTGTCTGCAATTTTGCGAAGTAGTGTAATTGGTGTGATGATGTCGGCATAAATCTCCCTTGAAACAGGGATAACATCATAGTCCTTGTAACGATTTATTTCGTCATAGCCGGGTGTGTACATCTTTTTCCTCCTTGAATATTTTTGTAAATTGGATATAAAAAAGGCTTTTGTCCACTATAAAAAGGGACAAAAGCCTGTAACTTCTGCGGTGCCACCCAAATTGGTATAAAATACCCACTTAAACATATGCTAACACATACTCCTCAAGATAACGGTAGAGGTTTCCGTCAGTACCTACTGTAATTTCAGCCTGCCCTCCCGAGCCCATTCAGCAAAACTTCCGCTGTTGCCTTCCACCAAATGGCAACTCTCTGAAAACATCCATAAAGCCTACTCACTCTCGGTCAACGGTTTGTGACATAATATTTATTTGTTAAGATTATATGCCCTAATTTTAAAATTGTCAAGACTTATTTGACACTTATTTTCAATGTGCTGCAATAATCTGTGTGAGTTGTTAATTATTTAAGCTTGAAAAACCTAAATAGCTGCCAAAACCAAGCATATATGTTGCCATTACAACAGCTAAATTGTCTGGTTTAATATTTTGTTTTGATGCCATAGATTTTAATTCGTCAATAACAGTATCGTTGGGAACGATGGAGCTTTTGAGTTCAGTAACTGCTTTTTCAATTACTGATGGGAGAACCATACACATTTGATAAAAGGCGTCCTCCTGACCTGTAACTAGGGAATAAAATTGATCTATACTAACTCTGCGGATAAGTTTATGACCGACCTTTCTTTTGTCTACTTTTGGTTCCCATTTAATGTTTTGGGATCGTTGAGCAATCGCTTCAACAAGGAAACAGGCACAATCGTCGTCTGTTAATAACTGATTTTGCATTTTAATAAAGGTTTTACCTGCCGAGGCAGAATTCATAGTGTTATGCTTGTTTTTCATCTCTACATATACTGTATGGACGCTTCCGGCGTTGGGAATTGATATACCGTTATTATTTTTATATATCACATCCCAACCACCGTCTTCTCCGTTTTGGGGAACACGACAATTTTTTATGTATTGGAATATTCTCTGATGAAAATACCCTATATCGTTGTTGTTTGCTTTATCTCTCTGCCGGAATATTTCATTACTGACTATTTCTTCCCAAGAGGCTTGATAAACTGTTTTGTCAAATATTAACTTAATAGGGTCGATAATATTTTTGTTAAAACGCTTTAAATCAAAGGACTTTAATTTATCTCCGTATTTTTCGATTGTTGCCTTAACATGGCTTGTAAAATCCTCTTCACTGATAAAATTTAATTCCCACATCACAAACACTCCAATGCTTCTCTTATTTTTAGTGATATTTCATATGCCAAATTTACAGGCACAGCGTTGCCTACTTGTTTATATTGCTGACCGATGCTTCCGCAAAATTGCCAGTCGTCAGGAAAGCTTTGACATCGGGCATTTTCACGAATGGTAAAAGGTCGAGGCTCTAATGGGTGGCAACGGTCTGTCTGCTTTTGGCTTGGTGAAGTCAGCACTGTTAAGGAAGGTTCATCTAAACTGAGTCTTCTTAAAATACCGGTTCTTCCCCCTCCCATATACCAACAACTTTTCATATATTGTTTAGCAATATCTTCAGGAATATCTCTCCAGCATCCGCCGGGAGGTACAATTTCAAATATTTTCCGTTTATATTCAGAATATGATGCCCCGTCACTTTTAGGGCAGTCCAAAAGGATATCCCTTAATACAGGCTTATATTTATGCGGTGCAGGAAAATCGAAATTTATCTTGTCTTTCAAGTCATTCCTGATTCCTATTGTAATAAGTCTTTCTCTTTTCTGTGCCACGCCGTAATCCCAAGCGTTTAAAACATCTTTTTTTATTGTGTATCCAGTTTTTTCAAATATATCAAGTATTGTATCGTAAGTTCGACCTCCGTCATGAGTTTGTAAGCCTTTGACATTTTCAAATAAAAACATTTTTGGCTGTAGCTGTTCCAAAAACTTTGCATAATGATAGAATAATGTGCCTCTTGCGTCTTCTAACCCCAATCGTTTTCCGGCATATGAGAAAGACTGACAAGGAGCACCTCCAGACAACAAGTCAAGCTCACCCTTTTTTAAATCAAAAACTTCCTCTAAATCCATAGCTGTGATATTTGCAATATCATCATTAATCACCCGCCAATCAGGTCTATTACATTTAAGGGTGTCAGAAGCGTATTTATCAACCTCAATTAGTCCTATGGTATCAAATCCGGCATTTTCAACACCAAGAGCAAGACCGCCTGCCCCTGCAAATAGTTCAATGGTCGTAAATTTCTTCGTATTTTGACTTTTGCTTGAATTCTTAACAATTTCAATTATATCTCCAATATTACAATTTAGGGCAAAACAAATTTTTTCAATGCTTTCAAATGAAATTGGTTCATTTTTGCCCATTCGAGCCAAGACATTAAAACTGATTCCGGAGATTTCTTTTAATTCGGTTTTGTTCATATTTTTATCTATAAGGAGTTTCCATAGATTATTATAGCACACAGCCATTGCAAATAACCTCCCATCTTATTGTTAACACAACAATGGTTTGCCTAAATTATATCATATATTTAGGAAAAATCAAGGTATCTCACGGTATCGTTAGATATTCTCTTGACACTTATTGTCAATGTGCTATAATTATTTTTAATAACAAGAAAGAGAAAAGAAGTGTAAAAGATGATTGATAAGAAGTACAGGGGCATAGTTTACATCATAATATCAGCCTTTTGCTTTGCCCTTATGAATATGTTTGTTAAGCTGTCGGGGGATTTGCCCACCTTTGAAAAGGCTTTTTTCAGGAATTTTGTGGCGTTTTTTGTGGCTCTGTTTATGATGCTGAAGGATAGAAAGGACTTCCATTTTAACCCAAAAAATCTTCCGCCTCTTATTTTAAGATCCTGCTTTGGTGTTTTTGGAATAATATGCAACTTCTATGCCATTGACCACTTGGTGCTGAGTGACGCATCAATCCTTAACAAAATGTCGCCATTCTTTGTTATACTGTTTTCCTTTGTAATACTAAAGGAAAAGCTGACTTTGCCACAGGGACTGATTGTTGTGGGAGCATTTATCGGCGCTGTGTTTGTTATAAAGCCTGATTTTTCCAACGCAGAGTGGTTGCCGTCACTCCTTGGTTTTATCGGCGGTATGTGCGCAGGACTTGCCTATACAATGGTTAGGTATCTTGGCATAAGAGGTGAAAAGGGGAGCTTTATCGTCCTGTTTTTCTCCGGTTTTAGTGCTGTGGTGCTGTTGCCGTTAATGATTATGAACTTTGAGATGTTCACACCCTTTCAGCTTTTTGCCCTCCTAATGGCGGGTGTATCTGCCGCCGGAGGACAGTTTGCAATTACAGCGGCATACACCTATTCCCCGGCAAAAGAGGTTTCTGTTTACGATTACAGCCAAATTATCTTTGCGGCAGGTCTTGGGTTCTTCGTCTTTGGAGATGTGCCGGATTTACTATCCGTTATCGGCTATGTAATAATTGTTGCAATGGCAATAGTGATGTTTGCCTATAACAATAAGCTGTGGTTTTTCGGTCGCAGTGATAAATAAAATAACTTCACGCAAAAATCCCGAGTAATTCAAAGGAGTTACTCGGGATGCTTTTTGTTATTAGTAGTGTTTTTCCGACTATCCGACTATATATTTTTCTTGCAAAAGTCCTTCATACAACATTCTTCGCACTTTGGCTTTCTTGCGTCACAGGTTTTTCTTCCGTGGAGGACGAGTCTGTGGCAAAAGTCGTTGCTTTCCTCAGGTGGGAGTAAATCCCTTAGGATAAATTCAATCTTCTTTTGGTCTTTTTCCTGATGCAGACCGAGCCTTTTGGTAATTCTTATGCAGTGGGTGTCAACCACCACAGCAGGCTTGCCGAAAATATCACCTACAATTAAGTTAGCTGTTTTTCTGCCGATTCCGGGGAGTTTTATAAGCTCCTCTATTGTGTCCGGCACAACACCGCCGTAATTCTCTGTCAAAGCCTTGCCCATATCCACAAGGGATTTTGCCTTGGTTTTGTAAAGTCCGCAGGATTTTATTAATTCTTCAACATCCTTTACATCAGCGTTTGCAAAATCCTCTGCATTTTGGTATTTTGCGAACAGGTCGGGGGTTACCATATTCACCCTTGCGTCGGTGCATTGGGCGGCAAGCCTTGTAGCCACAAGTAGCTGTAACGGGTCGCTGTATGTAAGGGAGCATATTGCATCGGGAAATTCCTTTTTCAGAGCCTCAACAGCCAGCAAGGCTCTTTCTTTTTTTCTCATAATAACAACCGCCTTTGTAGTGTTTCCTCAATTATATCACATAAAATAATTGTTGCAAAGACATATATAGTATGCTAAAATTTTCTTGGGTGATATTATGTTTAAAAACTATATTTTCGATTTATACGGAACACTTATCGACATTAATACTGACGAGTGGAGTGACGATTTGTGGGAAAAGATGGCGCTTTATTACAGCTACAAGGGTGCCTCTTACAGCGGTAAGGATTTCCACAAGGAGTACGACAGACTGTGCAAAAAGGAAAAGGCTGAAATCAAAAAGGCTCATCCCGAGTACAAAAACGATGTTGATATTAAGGTAGAAAAGGTGTTTAAGACACTCTTTGAAAATAAGGGTGTTGAGGTGACAGACAAAGAGATTCTTGACATTTGCGCAATGTTCCGCTGTTACTCAACAAAGTACATAAGGCTTTATGACGGTGTTATTGATTTGCTTGACACCCTAAAGGCAAAGGGAAAGAAAATATATCTCCTTTCCAATGCTCAAAGGAGCTTTACAATGAACGAGCTTAATATGCTGGGTTTAACACCTTATTTTGACGGAATTTTCATCAGCTCCGACAGAGAGGTATGCAAGCCAAGTCCATACTTCTACAACGGACTTGTTGAGGAATTTTCCCTTGACAAAAAAGAGTGCGTTATGATTGGCAACGACTACAAGGCTGACATTAACGGCAGTAAAAGAGCAGGAATGAAAAGCCTGTACATTCACCAGTCCATTAGCCCTGAAATTAAGGGTAAAATGAACACCAAGTGGTGCATTATGGACGGAGATGTTTATAAAATTAAAGAGATGATTGTGAAGTAAAATTTTGTTTTAATTTTTGATTTTACTTTTTGTCATCTTGTCTGAAAAACAGAAAAAATCAATAAAATTATTGAAGAAAACTCAAATTTAAAAGGAAGTTAAATTATGAAAATTATTAAAATTACTTGTATTATTTTGTGTATGTCTATTTTGTTGTCAATCGCTATGGTAGGTGTTTCTGCTGACACACCAACTGGAGGAACATCTTATTCAGAAGAAGTGATTGTTAGTGAATCAGAAACATCAGAAACAGAATCTACAACTGTAACAACAGATACTACATCCACCGAACCAAGTAGCACAACTGAAACTACACAGCCTGCTACAACTCAGCCGATTACTACACAGCCAACAACACAGCCTACTACGGTAGACCCAAATGTAATTAGAGAACAGAAAATTCAAAAGGCTTGCGATAGAATTAGCGATATATATGATCTTTTTAAGGTAGGTAGATTTAGAAGCGGTAAAATTTCAAAGGTAAAAAATCTTGAAAAAGAATTTAGAGCTTATCTAAATGGAAAAGAAAAGTTTGCGAAGGTTACCGATAAATATAAAACCGTAATTTTGGCAATGAGAAAGAACATCATAAATTCCTATAAAGCCAGTTTTTCCAAATCTGATAGAAAGAATAAACTAAAGCTATTTGCAGAGGTAAGAAAGGAATATACAGCTTATAGCAAGAATAAAAATTATAAAGTAAATGAAATTAAAGCCGGCTATGAGAAGCTGTTAAAGTCTTTCCAGAATACTTTTATAAAGGGTTATGATAAAACCTACAAAAATAATAATATGAAAAAACTTTCTAAATGTAATAACACCATTACTATAGCAAAGAAGTTAACCAAAATTACTGATTTAAAGAAATTAATTAAGAAAGAAAATAAAACTGTTCTTTACAATAATAAGAAAAAGTACAATAGTTATATTTCTAAAATTAATTCTTTAACCAAAAAGTATAAGAAAAGAATGAAATCTATTGCAGATAAAGAGATGCATAAATATATTGAAAAATATGGTTATTGTCAATATATATTGTATTATGATACAGGAAGAATAGCTTATACAAATGGTTATGATTGTTGGGATAATCTTGGCAAGAAATGGAAATTTGAATAAAACTATTTCATTTAAAGATAGTCGTATAAGATAACAGAAAAACTGCACTGTTTGGGTTTTCCCTTTCAGTGCAGTTTTGTTTTTTGAAATGCGGTTTTATAAAAATTATTTCTTCATATCGGCAACAATTTCGGCGATAACTTCTCGTTCGTCAAGGTGGTATTTTACACCCTTGATTTCAAGGTAGTCCTCGTGACCCTTACCGGCAAGTACTATAATGTCACCTTTTTCGGCATTTTCCATACAGTAGCGGATTGCGTCCTGTCTTTTCGGCACAACAACATATTTGCCCTCTGTCTTTTTAAGTCCACCCTCTATGATGTCATTGATAATATCCATAACATCCTCGTCACGGCTGTTGTCCTCTGTTAAAACAGAAAGGTCGGCAAGTCGTCCGGCTGTTTCGCCCATTTCGTATCTTCTCACCTTTGGTCTGTTGCCTCCTGCTCCAAAGAGAACTATAAGTCTGTTTGGGTTGTACTCCCTAAGTGTTTCAAGGATGTTTTCCATAGAAAGTGCGTTGTGGGCATAGTCAATAAGCAAGGTGTAGTCACCGGGAACAGGAACAGCCTCAACTCTGCCCTTTACCGTTACGGTGTCAAGACCTTTCAGGATAGCATCCTCAGAAATTCCCATTTTTATGGCTGTGGTCATTGCGGCAAGTGCATTGTAAACAGAGAATTTGCCGGGAATGTCAACATCAACATCCATTGTCTTTAGTCCATTCGTGGAGAAATGCACACCGATATATCCCGGCCTTGAAATCAGCTTGTCGCCGTAGGCGGTGATGTCTGCCTTATCACTAAAACCATAGGTGGTTTTGGTACAGGTTGCGTCTGCTGTAATTTCCTCATACACATTGTCGTCTATGTTGAAAATTCCGTTCTTGCACTGCTTAAACAGTAGCGCTTTGCAGTCAAGGTATTCCTGTAAATCCTTGTGTTCGCTGTCACCAATGTGGTCGTGACTGAAGTTTGTGAAAACACCGTAGTCAAAGTCTATTGCATCAGTTCTGTGCCACTTCAGACCAAGGGAGGACGCCTCGATAATCATAGCCCTACAGCCTTTATCCACCATTTTCCTCATAGCCTTTTGAATTTCGTATGATTCGGGTGTTGTGTTGTTGGTTTTGTAGATTTTGTCCCCGATAATAATTCCCAATGTGCCTATTGTGCCAACGGAAATACCCTCTGCGTTAAGTATGCTCTTTAGCATTGCAACTGTGGTTGTTTTGCCCTTGGTGCCAGTCAGGGCAATGGTTGTCAGCTCCTTAGCCGGCTCGCCAAACAGCATAGCGCTCATATAAGCAAGGGCTTTTCGTGTGTCATCCACCTTGATTACTGTAATATCCTGCTTGATGTCAACATCGTCGGAAACAACAACGGCTGATGCACCTTGACTTACAGCCTGTGGGATAAATTTGTGTCCGTCAACATTGTAGCCCTTTAGTGCAACAAATGCTGTGCCTTTTATAACCTTTCGGCTGTCGTAAATAATGTCGGTAATTTCAGTATCTATGTTTCCTTTAATAATATTAAAATTAATATTTTTAGGCAGATTGGATATTAGCAGATATGCCCCTTTCTCGGGAAAAATCATCCGAATATATTTTTTATTATTATGTATATGCT
>JBJEOZ010000050.1:5261-9631 GCA_051880975.1 Ruminococcus sp. | reverse complement strand
CGAAAACGGCAAACCCTTTGCCCCGTTGGGGCATTTCCCTTAGCAAGGGAATACCCATCCGATGGAGCCTTTGTTAGGGATTAGGTAATAGTGAATAGTGATGATGTATTTGTATTTGGTAATTTCATCTAAAGGCATAGTGGGTTATGGTGGAGGCTTTTTTAGGGATGAGGTAATAGTGAATAGTGATGATGTATTTATATTGGGTAATTTCATCTAAAGGCATAGTGGGTTATGGAGGAGGCTTTTTTAGGGATTAAGTAATAGTGAATATGTATTTTGTAGAATAATATCATCTAAAGGAAAAGTGGGATATAGTGGATACTTTTTGCTACCCGGGAATGACAGGAATAAAAAAAGACCTTCCGTTTTGGAAGGTCTAATATTTTTTATCAACTTATGGTCTTGGTCTGACAATAATATCACCGTTATCACCAGCATCTCCCATACCGCTTTCATCACTTGCAGTACCTGCGGTATTGCCTATTGCATAGAACTCGGCTGATCTACTTTTTGAACCGCCATAGAGGTTGGCACAAATTACGCTGTCCAGGGAAAAATCATCATATTCAATTTCGGGAGTTACATAAATCTTTTTCATATCCATTTCAATTCTCCTCGATTAGAAGTTAAGTCATTATTCAAAATACAACATATGGGATAAATGAAAATTATAACTACTATAAGTATAAATCTTATAAAATATATTTAATTGCAAACGCAAATATTCATTACACAAGTATAATATATCATTTTCATCAAGCTTTTGCAACAAAAAAATAATAAATATTATTATTTTGTGAATATGCACTAATTTATTGCGGTGTTCTTTGTGCATTTTGTTGTAAAGAAACTCTACAAAACTATGTTAAATGCAATCGGGTAATCCTAAAAGGACTACCCGTTATGCTTTGCTATGAGATTTTTTGATTTTTGCCTTACTTTGTTGTTGAGGTGGCTTTTTCGGTAGCTTTTTCTGTAGCCTTTTCGGTTGTGGGTTCGGTTGTTGCTTCTGTGGTTGTTTCAAGGCTCTTTGGCTTTTCGCCGTGCTTATAGAACTTTGCTGAGCCTAATACATTTACGTTGAAGATTGTTTCGCCCTTCTTGTCGTTGAATGTTAACACTCCGTCTTTGAGGGTATATTCAATCTGTGACTTATCGTCGGACGCAACATTTTTCATTGTCATTTTGCCCTTTTCGGCTGAAATTGCATAGAAGTAGGTTGAGTTTAGTCCTAAATCATCGCTCTTTGTGTTGACCTTTAGGATTCCCTTATCGGTAAAGGAGATTGAGCAGTCAAGCTGATACATTCCGTAGTAATATGGAACCTTGAAGTCTGTATCCCAATCGCCTATCAGGGATTCGTCAACCTTGAAACCTTCCATTGACTGGTTTTCGTAGTCAGGGTTTTTGCCCTGTTTCATTTCGATTGTCTGCTCCTCAACAGTTTGACCTGTTGACTCGTCTGTCTGTGCAGGCTGGGTGAGCTTTAGGGTTGCGTTGCCGAAAAGCTTTACACCCTCTACTTCATAATAAAGTTCAGATGTACCAAGTTTGAGTACCTTTTTGTTATCCTTTGTGGTAACTGTGTACTCGCCACCGTTCATTTCGCCCTCAAAGCAAATTGTGTACTTACCATTACCGTTGCTGTCAGGACTTTCAAAGATGTAGTAGTACTCATAGGACTGGACTTCATCGGCTGTTGAGGTTGAAGATGTGTCTTCCACCTTATACACCCATGTACCTGTGAGGGTCTTTGCGCCAAAGATGTAATAAGCGCCGAATGCTATGAGTGCTGCAAGGAATACGCAAATTGCAATGAAAATGCTTGGGTGTATGTACTTGAAAAGGAAAAACTGCTTTTTCTCCTCAACTACATTTTCCATTTCAGGTGTAAAATCTGAAAATTCGTCTGTTGTGTCGGCAACATCACCAAACTGTGACACATAGTTACCGTTTGCGTCAACACCTGTGTTTTCTTGTGTGGTGTTTTCTTCGTTTAGGTTATTATCGTTATTATAATCCATTTTACTGTTCCTCTCTTATGTACTGCTTACTACTATACAATATTTGCGGGTATAAATCAACTTTATTTTGTAAATTATTTTTTACCAATGAAAATTACTGTGGAAAAAATGACTTTTACGTAAGTAAACCCCCGAAAAAATCGGAGGTTTACAAGGTTAAACTATAAAATTACTTCTTTGCTGTTACCTTACAGGTTGCATACTTCTTTGAGCCGTCTGCTGCTGTAAACTTAACAGTTGTTGAGCCTTTCTTAACGGCTTTCAGAGTTGCATACTTGCCTGAAACAATATCCGGTGTGATAACCTTTATAATCTTGGTATTGTTTGACTTAACTTTAATGCTCTTGTCGTAAACATTTGATGGAGAGAGTGTTGCTTTAACCTTAATCTTTCCACCCTTTTCATAGATATTAACCTTCTTTGAGCTAAGCTTAACAGCTGTTGCCTTTTGCTGTTTTACTGTTATCTTGCACTTAGCATACTTACCGCTACCGTCCTTAGCCTTAACTGTGATGTAGGCAGTACCCGGTTTGATACCCTTTACATAGCCTGTTGATGTAACAGTTGCTACCTTCTTGTTTGATGAAATATACTGAACACCCTTGTTTGCTGCATTTGAAGGAGAAACAGTAGCTTTTAGCCTAAATGTTTTTCCTGTATATATTGTCTGTGATTTGGTGTTTAGTGTAATTCTGCTAACTAAAACTTTAGCCGGTTTAGTTGTTGGAGGTACTGTAACTGTTGTAGTTGTTGGTTTTGTTACAGTTGTAGTAGCTTCTGTTACAGGCTCTGTTGTGGTTGTTGGTTCGGTTGGTGAGGTCTGGGTTGTTGTTTCTGTAACTGATGCAGGCTTTGTTTCGGTTATCGGAACTGTTGTGGTAGTTGGTTCGGTAGTTGGAGCCTGGGTTGTTGTTGGTGTTGTTTCGGTTAACGGAACTGTGGTTGTTTCTGTTACTGTTGTTTCGCTTACTGGAACTGTGGTTGTTTCTGTTACTGTTGTTTCACTTACAGGAACTGTGGTTGTTGGTTCGGTTGTTGGAGCCACGGTTACTGTTGTTTCTGTGGCTGTTGGAATGTCGATTGAGCCTGATTCAATACTATACTTTACATCCCAAGTGAATGGTGTGAGCATCTGGCCTTTTTTGGCGTATACTGTGCCGTCAACACCTGTCAAAACCTCTACATCAGCGTCTGCATAGTACTGTCCGCCCTCTTTTGTGATAATGAATGTTGCTGTCATAAGGGCTGTTATTTCGGTGAAATCATATGGGTTATTGAAGCTTGTGCCGTTGTAATAGATTTTGCCGAAAATATCTGTGTTGTACATAGAACCCTTTGTCTGTCCCGGTGTGAATGAAACAAGCTCAATGCCATCATAAATAACTGTACTTGTACCGTATCTCATATTAACCTGGAAGTCTTCACACATTTGGTCTGTTTGAACATAACAGGTTACAGTTACCTTATCGCCTACCTTAACCCTTTGACCGTTAAATGTTGTATCGCCGATTGGATGTTCAGATGGGAGTGGATCTTCTGTTGTAGGAGCTATTGTGGTTTCTGATACAGTAGTATCTGCTACTGTTGATGTTTCTATTGTGGTTGTTGGTAATGTGGTTGGATAGGTATATTCAACACCGTTGGTTTCCTCAATCCAAGTAAATGGAGTTTCAACCTTTCCGTCTGTTGCATATCTTGTACCGTCAACACCTGTTAGTATTTCAACACGAGCATGTGTACTGTACTGTCCGCCTTCTTTTATAATGCGGAATGTTGCTGTCATAAGGGCTGACTTTTCTGTAAAATCATATGGATTTAGCGGGCTTGAACCGTTGTAGTAGATTTTGCCAAATTCATCTGTGTTGTACATAGCACCCTTAGTCTGAACCGGTTTGAATGAAACAAGCTCAATTCCGTCATAATTAACAGAGGTTGTGCCATAACGCATAACAATTTGGAAGTCTTCGCACATTTTGTCTGTTTGGATATAGTATGTAACTGTTACCAAATCGCCAACATTGACCTTTTGACCGTTAAATGTTGTTTCGCCCGGTATTGGTTCTGATGGCTCTGTTGCAGTTGTTGGAGCTATTGTTGTTTCTTTTATAGTAGTTGTAGGCTGGGTTGTAGGTTTTTCAACAGTTGTTGTAAATGTTGGTGGAACTACTGTTGTTTCTGTTGTAGTTGTTGGAGCTATTGTGTTGTTTGAAGTTTCTGTCGGGATATTACCATGCGAATTAACTAATGTTTCATATCGACAGGTGATTCTGTTTCCTTCGTATATTTCGCTGCTTTCGGATACAATAATTTTGGAATTGATATCATCTATTCTCTGCCAACGGT
>JBJEOZ010000050.1:0-5161 GCA_051880975.1 Ruminococcus sp. | reverse complement strand
AGTCTTCCCACTTTTCGTCAGAGCTTACATAGTAGTTAACAGTTACCTTGTCGCCTACATTAACAGGCTGACCGTTAAATGTTGATTTGCCGACAGGCTTTGTTTCTTCTGTTACTGTTACTTTTGTTTCTGTTACAGTTGTTGTAGGCTCGGTTTTTGTTTCTATTGGCGGAATTACAGTTTCCTTTTCTGTTGAAGTTGTTGGGGCTATTGTATTGTTCTTAGTTTCTGATATTTCTGATGGTATTGTAGTTTTAGGTGGCTCTGTTGTTGTTTCTGATACTGTATCTCTGCTTATTGTTGTAGTATATTCTGTTGTTGATTCAGTAGTAGTTTCCTGAGTTAGAGTAGGCACTACTTCAAGTCGGCAGGACAATCTGCTGTCATCAACAATAACACTATCTTTAACAATAGGAGTAGAATTTGTGTCATCTATTACTATCCAGTTGTTTTCAATACTTTTTTCACCGTTACCGGTTACCATAAAGGATGCTGTAAAGAAAACTTTTTCGGTTGTGAAGTCATATGGATCGTTAAAGGAAGTGCCGGAGTAATAAATAGTTCCTGCTGTCTTTGTGTTATATATGACTCCTGTATTTGTGTTAGGCATACTAAAATCTTCAAGCATAAGTCCTGAATCATATGTTATATTGCCCTGAAAGTCCTCCCATTTGGAATCCGAACTTACATAATAGGTCACTTTTATTTTGTCACCTATGCTGAAAAATTTGCCGTTGATGATTGTTGGGGTTTCATCTGCATAGGCTGAAGTAACAGCCACTGTCGCCATAGTAGAGAGCATTAATAATGCTAACACTAATGATATTATTCGCTTCATAAATATACCTCCCAATTTTGTAATTTATAGTTCCAACAAATAACCAAAAAACTACATATTTTCTTCCGTACATTCTGCTTCAATCAGCCGATTATGAATAAAAATTATGTCTTTCCCCTTAAACCGCCAAAAGAAACACTATACTGATTTTATTTTATATTAAACTTACAACATTGTCAACAAATAATTTTAACTTTCACAATATAATTTATATATAAGCTATAATCAACACAAAATTTTACACAAAATTCATCTAAAAATTATATTAGTGGATAAAAGCTGGAAAAAAACTAAAAATCGGGATATAAAATATTTCAAATTACTTAAAGCAACACTTTTCCCCACAGGATAACGGAGGCAATTATTTTGTTAAGGAAACACTGAATAAATATGTTTATTATATTTAATCCCATATTATCTAATAATTTTATTGGAATTTCATAAAAAATTAAAAAATTGTTGATAACACCCCTATTTTATGGTATATTTTTGTTAGTGGGAATATATTCCTGCGGGAAAAAAGGTACTCAAAAGGAGATTATGAAATGGATTGTAATACTTTATATAATGTATGGTGCGAAAAAGCCACCGAAGATAAAGACCTTATTGAGGAACTAAAATCAATTAAAGGCAACGAAGAAGAAATTTACGAAAAATTTTATAAAAATCTGGAATTTGGTACAGCAGGACTAAGAGGTATTATTGGTGCCGGAACAAACAGAATGAACATTTATGTTGTTCGTCAGGCTACCCAAGGTCTTGCAAACTACGTTAAGAACACCTATGGCGGTGGTGCTGTTGCAATTAGCCACGACAGCAGAATTAAGGCTGACCTGTTTATGAATGAGGCTGCAAAGGTACTTGCTGCAAACGGTATTAAGGCTTACATTACAAGTGAGCTTCAGCCAACACCTGTACTTTCATTTATGGTTAGAGAGTTAAAGTGTCAGGCAGGTATTATGATTACTGCTTCTCACAACCCTGCTAAGTACAACGGCTACAAGGCTTACGGCTCTGACGGTTGTCAGATGACCGACAAGGCTGCAGGTCTTGTTTATGACGAAATTCAAAAGCTTGATATTTTTGAAGATGTTAAGACTATGGACCTTGACGAGGCTTTAAACAGCGGTCTTGTTGAATATGTCGGCGACGAATTATATGACAGATACATTGCAAATGTAAAAGAGCAACAGGTTAACGAGGGACTTTGCGCTGACTCCGGCTTAAAGGTTGTTTACACTCCTCTTAACGGAACAGGCAACAAGCTTGTAAGGAGAGTTCTTGACGAAATCGGTATTAAGGATGTTACTATTGTTCCCGAACAGGAGCTACCTGACGGAAACTTCACAACCTGTCCGTATCCTAACCCTGAAATTAAGGAAGCATTACAGCTTGGTCTTGATATGTGCGAAAAGGTTAAGCCTGACCTTCTTCTTGCAACTGACCCTGACGCTGACAGAGTTGGTATTGCTGTTCCCGAAAACGGAACATACAGACTCATAACAGGTAACGAAACAGGCATTATGCTGACAAACTACCTCCTTAGCGTTAGAAAAGAAAAGGGTACTTTGCCTGAAAACCCTATCGTTGTAAGGACTATTGTTACTTCACTGTTGATTGATAAAATCTGCAAAAAGTATAACTGTGAGCTTAAAAAGGTTCTCACAGGCTTTAAGTATATCGGTGAAGTTATCCTTAAGCTTGAAGAAAAGAACGAAAAGGAAAGATTTGTCTTTGGCTTTGAAGAAAGCTACGGTTACCTTTCCGGTACTTATGTAAGGGATAAGGACGCTGTTGTTGCATCTATGCTTATTTGTGAAATGGCTGCATATTACAGAAAACAGGGCAAAACTCTTGCAAATGTAATTGACGAGATTTACAAGGAATACGGATATTACAGAAACACTACCCTTTCCTTTGAATTTGACGGTGCCAGCGGTATGAAGAAGATGCAGGAAATTATGGATAATCTCCGTGAAAATCCTCTTAAGACAATTAACGGTCACGATGTAAAGACTGTTTATGATTACCTTGAGAGTGAAGAAAAGGATGTTGAAACAGGTAAGATTACTCCTATTGACCTGCCAAAGTCAAATGTACTTCACTTCTGCCTTGGCGGTGACGCTGTTATTGTAAGACCAAGCGGTACCGAGCCAAAGATTAAGCTGTACATCACTTCTATCGGCAAAACAGAGCAGGAGTCCATTGAAATTGCCGACAAAATGGCTGAAGATGTTAAAAAACAGCTTGGTATCTAATTACAATTTAAACTGAATATATTTAAACTAAATATTTAACCTAACAGGCTGTGACAAATTTTAGCAATTTGTCACAGCTTATTTTTTATATAAAAATTTCACTGTCCCATTTATGGTATTGACTTCAAGGAACAAATGTTCTATAATGTGTTTACAAACAAATGTTCTATGATTTATCTGTTATAAATAGGGAGTGATTTTGTGAGGACTATATTGCACAGCGACTGCAACGGATTTTACGCCAGTGTGGAGTCTTTGCTCCACCCTGAATTAAGGGGAAAGCCTTTGGCTGTTGCCGGAGATGCCGAAAGCAGACACGGTATAATCCTTGCAAAAAACGAAGAGGCAAAGAAATTTTTTGTAAAGACAGGGGAAGCAATCTGGCAGGCAAAGAATAAATGCCCTGAGCTTGTGGTTATTGAGCCTCATTTTGACCAATATATGCGGTTTTCAAAGCTTGCAAAGGGAATATATGCAGAATATACCGACAGGGTTGAGTCCTTTGGTCTTGACGAGGCTTGGCTTGATGTTACCGGCAACGGACAAAGCGGTTACGAAATAGCCAAAGAGATAAACGCAAGGGTTAAAGAGGAGCTTGGAATAACCGTCAGCATCGGAGTCAGCTTTAACAAAATATTTGCAAAGCTGGGAAGTGACTACAAAAAGCCTGACGCAATTACGAAAATTGACTTTGACGGTGAGGACGGTTTCAAAAATAAGGTGTGGCCTCTCCCCTGCGGTGACCTTTTATATGTGGGAAAGGCGACTAAAAAAAAGCTCCACACTATGGGTATTTACACCATAGGGGACATCGCTTTGACAAGTACGGAAATACTAAAGAGTAACCTTGGAAAATGGGGAGAAATTTTGCACACCTTTGCAAACGGTATGGACTCCTCACCTGTTGCACAGTTCGACAAGCACCCTGATGTTAAATCAATAGGTAACTCCACCACCACACCAAGGGACTTGAAGGATTATTCTGATGTTAAGATGATTGTACAGATACTTTCCGACAGCGTTGCAAGGCGAATGAGGGAGATTGGCTTTAAGGCAGGAGTTGTGACTATCACTGTAAGGGATAATCAACTTTTTTCCTTTACAAGACAGGGGCAATTAAACACCTTTAGCAACCACACAAGGGATATTCGTAACAAGGCTTTGGAGCTGTTTAGGAAAAATTACAATTTTAAAAAGCCTATTCGCTCCCTTGGGGTATCGGTGAGCAAGCTTGTAGCCGACAACGCACCTTGTCAGCTCTCATTTTTTCAGGACTGCGACAGGGATATACGGGAGGAAAATCTTGACAAAACACTTGATTCCCTGAAAAACAGGTTTGGAAATTATGTTGTAAGACCGGCTTTCCTGATAAAGGACAAAAAGTTATCCTTGCTTAACCCAAAGGATGACCACGTTATACACCCTGTTGGATTTTTTTAGTGGAGGTTTATATGAAGGAATATGTTAGTGTAACCGCAAAATTTGACCAAGACGGAAGTCTGCTCCCCCTGATAATCAACTGGGAGGACGGCAGAAAATTTGAGATAGACAAAATAACCGACATTCGCTTTGCAAGTTCACTTAAAAGTGGTGGTGCCGGAGTGAGATACACCTGCCAAATTTTAAACCACACAAGATACCTCTACCTTGAGGACAACAGATGGTTTATCGAAAAATAACCCCCAATGCAGTTTTAGTTACTGCATGGGGGGTTAGGTTAAAAATTCTTATCAGCTTTTATTTGAAAACAAGGCGTCATTTTTGGAAAGCAAATATACACAGTACTGGTTCATACTGATGCCTTCCTTTTTGGAATGTTCTGCAAGTGATTTGTGTAAACTGCGGGGCATTCTTAATTTGAATTGACCTGAATAGTCCTCCAAGCTGTTTGGTTCGTTAATTTTTACACCATCCTCAAGGGCAGTTTCAATCCATACTCTTTTCGCATCCTGTGCGTTTGCCAAGGCACTTTCTATTGTTTCTCCACAGGTTATGCAACCCGGTAAATCGGGAAAAGTAACGACAAATCCACCTTCGTCCTTATCCTCTACAATTTCCATAGGAT
>JBJEOZ010000049.1:0-9652 GCA_051880975.1 Ruminococcus sp. | reverse complement strand
GAAACCCTTTATAAGATATGAAGGCGGTGCTTCACCACTTGTAAATTATGATCAATTAAATATGATTTTAAAAGATTATGACGATGGGAAAAGCTTGTATGATATATTCTTCTCTAAAACTGAGGGGGATTTCAAACTTCCGGACAAAGTTGATAAAAATTGCATATTCGTTATTGATGGACAGAAATCTGAAGTAACAGGAAATAGCTACCCTCTATCCTTTAAACCGTATTTCTTTAAAGCTGACCAGGCATACTGCTATGGAGTAGCTAATTCAGGAATTAAAAAGGGAAAATTACCTTCCCCAAGCAAAATACATCTTTGTTATTATCACAGAATTAGCGCAGACCCTAAAACCGGTAAGAATTGTGTAGGCATAGGCGTTAAAAGTGTAGGAGAGTCCAGGCTTGCTTCAAATAGTCAGGTAACCTCAAAAGAAGAAACACATACTGATTATGATGAAACTATTGTATGGTCGAAGAATATGGATGACATTCAGCTTCCGTTCTCAGATGATATAGGAGATTTAATTTCAGTAAGTGCGGATGACAATATCATTACTGAAGATAAATATAGTATTTCTGATGATGAAACACAAATCACATTAAATAAGGAATTTTTGCTCACTTTAGAAGATGGTGAACATACACTTGTTGTAGAATCAAGTGATGCAATTAGCCGTTTTAGTTTCACAGTAAATAATAAAACCACTCCGTCTGAATCAGGCGAGCAAAAAAAATCAGGGAAAACAGATGCTGAAAACATTCCCACAGGACCGAATAAATCTACACCGGATGAAACAAACAATTCAACAAAAACAGATATTGACAGTGTTCAAACGGGAGATTCACACTCTTGGAAATTCTGGATTTGTCTGTTTGCTTTTTCAGGCTTGACACTAATTGTTACATTTAAAAAGCATAAGAAAATAAAGTAATCCGATAAAAACTTAATAAATTTAATAACGGCGTTGAACTTTAATAAATGGTTCAACGCCGATATTATATCTTTTTGTTATGCTATTTTTTCTATGGAAACACTGAAAAATGATGTTTGTTCAGTGTTATTAACTTATAATTAACTTGAATGGATTTATAATTACATAATGAAAATTACTTGTATTGTATCAGGATTTTTGTTATAATTAAATAAATATTTTGCGTTGGAGGTATTATTATGCAAATCACAACTAATATCAGTAATCAGAATCTTATAATTTCATTAAGCGGTAGACTTGATACTATCACCTCACCCCAGTTAGAGGAGGAGATTAACCGCAATTCTTTTGATGAAATCGAAACGGTTACCCTTAATATGAGAGAGCTTGAATATATATCAAGTGCAGGACTCAGGGTTATTTTAATGCTTTATAAGAAACTTACAAGTGCCAATGGTAAGCTGAGGCTTATTAATGTGAATGATATGATTATGGAAATATTCACTATGACAGGAATGGACAGTTTTCTTGAGATAGATAAAGCATAGTATTTTAAAGCATAGTATTTTTAATGAGAGTGATGTTATGAGTGAAACAGCGTTAAAACGTAATTCTGTCACAATAAACAGGAAGTATTCGGAATATTTTTTGCCTACCGTGCTTACGGCTATGGCTACAAATATTGCAATGATTGTGGATTCAATAATAGCCGGCAATATTCTCGGAAAGAATGCTTTGGCTGCAATAAACCTGTTATCTCCTGTTGCTCAGCTCTATTTTTCCCTGACAATTTTGTTCGGACTGGGAGCCTCAAGCGTTATAGCCGTTGCAAAGGGCAAGAATGACAGAACCCTTGTAAACCGCATTTTTACCACAACATTTATTTCAGTTGCGTTATTATGCGTCGTACTAATGGCAATACAGCTTCCCTTTGCAGGGGGAATATGCTCTTTGCTTACCAAGGACAAAGTTTTGAATCCCCTTTTATATCAGTACTACATACCGTTCATAATGGGAACACCTCTTAATCTGATGCTATTGTGTTCAACTTATTTTATCAGAACTGACAACAGGCCGAGATTTGCCTCAAATATAGTTATTGTGGCAAATATAATAAATCTGATTATGGATTATGTATATATGGGCGTAGTGGATATGGGTATTGCAGGCTCGTCAATAGCCACCGTCACCGGCTACGAAGTAGGCTTTGTTATGATGGTTACACATTTCACTTCAAAAAAGAGCACACTGCATTTTGACTTTTCAATTCTGAAAGCTCCCAAAAAATTCTTTGGAATTTTTTCCGAACTGATTACGGTGGGATTATCCGGTGCGTTGGGAACCCTGCTTATAACGGTGAAAATGCTGTTCCTCAACTGGATTATTCAGAGTACAGGGGGAAGGGACGCAATGGCTTCCTATTCAATATGCTCATCAAGTCAGATATTTATGTCTATGTTCATAACAGGTGCGTCCCAGACAATGATACCCATTGTGGGTGTTTGTCTTGGCGAAAAGGATTTTGACGGAATACGGTATGCCTTCAGACGAGCGGCAAAAATCCTTGCAATATCAAGCTGTGTAATAATGCTGTTCATATGTGTTGCCCCTGAACCTGTCATACGGCTCTTTGGCATTACCGCCGAAAACGACATTGCAAATGCAATTCCTGCAATGCGTATAAATGCACTGTCATTTCCTCCCCTTGCTTTTTCTTTTCTGTTTCTGTATTACTATATGGCAACTCAGAGAAAGACCTTGTCAACAACCATTGCTGTTGTCAACGGCATTGTAATACTGATTCCATCAGCTCTGATTCTTTCAGTATTTTTCGGAATAACAGGCGTGTGGATTTCACTTGTGGTAGCTCAGGTGGGCACTTTGATTATATTATATTTTATAACCCTGGTTATTAAAAGAAAATCAAAGGGTAAGTATGACAGCTTTTATCTTATTGAATCAAATGATGATAATGAGATTGTTTCATTGTCCTTCAAAGGCTCAAAGGAAAACGCCTCCGGTGTTTCCTTATATTTAACATCCTTTCTTACAAGTCACAATATTGAAAGAAACGTTGCTAACAGGATAGCCGTAGCTGTTGAAGGAATTTCGGCAGATATTGCAGAGCGTACCGGCAAGAAGAAAAAAGCTGATATTGATATTCGTATTATGATTGACGGCGGTGACACAATAATTTCTATTCGTGATAACGGGGAGCCGTATGATATTGTTTCAAATGACATTGAAGACAAAACACTTTCGGAAATTGAGGTAGTAAAAGCTGTTTCAAAAAGTGTTGAATATTCAAGTGTACTTGGATTTAACAGATTGGAAATTAAAATTTAAAGCATTAAGTGTTTAATAATAATTTATTGAGGTGAGTGAAGTGAACAACCCAAAAAAGACTGTTCTTTCAAAGACAGAGTACGGAATTTATTTTGATTATCTGAATAATCCAAGCAGTATTGCTTACAATATTCCGTTGTTTTTAAAGCTTGACAAGGATATAGACATTACAAGACTTAAGCAGGCGGTTGAGGCAAGTATTGAAAATCATCCGTACATTAAGTCACGCTTGACTTCCAACAGCGACGGAGCTGTCTACAAGCTTTCTTCTGATGAATCGGCAGTTGTGGAAGTTAAGGAAATGCACGATGCTGATTTTGACAAAGAAAGTCTTGTTTATCCTTTCGAGTTACTCAGCGAAAGACTTTATCGTTGCTGTATTATAAGTCTTGATTCCTATGTAATGCTTTTCTGCGATTTTCACCATATTATCTTTGACGGCTCGTCAGCCAAAATCTTTTTGAATGATGTTGACAGGGCCTACAATGGTTTGCCCCTTGAACCGGAGCATTTTACAGGAAACGATGTTTCGGATGAAGAAGAGGAAAGACTCAAGACAGATGAGTTTAAAGAAGCTAAGGAATATTATAATTCTGTTTTCGGCGGAATTGAGCTTGATTCCGTTATGATGAATGACAAAAATGACGGAAAGTCCCTGGCAAAAGCAGTGGACTACAAATTCACCTCCTTTAACGCTGACGATATAAGACAGTTCTGTCGCAAAAACGGCATAAAAACAAGCACATTCTTCTGCGGTGTTTACGGCTTTTTGCTTGCAAAATTTTCGGGTGCTGAAGAAAGCCTTTTTGCAACTATTCATAACGGACGAAACGAAAAGCTCTCAAATTCCTGCGGAATGTTTGTTAAGACATTGCCTGTTTACTGTAATTTCAGTAAGAACGAAAGTACTTTGCAATTTCTGAAAAATCTTGATTCACAGCTTCAAAGCAACAGAAAATATGATTTGTATTCATATGCAGATATGTGTTCTGATTTACAGATAAATCCGCCAACCATTTTTGCATATCAGGGTGATATATTCAGAAATATAAGCTTTTGCGGAAAGGAAATATTTGCAGACACCATGGATGTTCCCGATGCCAAGGCAAATATTTCGGCAGAGCTTTCAAGAATTAACGGAAAGTTTTCGTTAAGATTTGAATACCGTGCAGATTTATATGAGGAAAAGTCTGCAGAAAGCTTTTTGAAATCCTTTGAAAAAGCGGTAACTGAATTTATAAGTAAAGAAAATATAAGTGATATTGACATAACCGACAACGAACAGCTTGCACTTCTGGACAGCTTTAATGAAACAGAAAAAGACTACGAAAAGACCGATATTGTAACGCTGTTCAGACGACAGGCAGAGAAGAATCCCGACAACACAGCCGTTGTATATCTCGACAAAAGCTATACATACAAAGAGGTTGACGAGATTTCCGAAAGGATTGCAGGGTATATTTCTTCCTTGGGAATAGGGAAGGAAGATGTTGTTTCCCTGCTCATTCCCAGATGTGAATATATGACTATTGCATCTATGGGCGTACTAAAGTCAGGCTCTGCCTATCAGCCACTTGACCCGTCATATCCCCAGGAACGACTTGAATTTATGATGAAAGACGCTGACGCAAAGCTGCTTATTGCAGGTAAGGATTTGCTCAGTCTTGTTCCCAATTACAGCGGAAAGGTACTTCTTATTGAGGACATTAGAGGTCTTCCAAAGTGTGATAAAATCGGCACAAAACCAAGTCCTGAGGATTTGTTTATTATGCTCTACACCTCAGGCTCAACAGGCACACCAAAGGGATGTATGCTTGAACACAGGAATATTGTGTCCTTCTGTAACTGGTTCAGAAATTATTACAGCCTTACATTAGACTCAAAAGTTGCGGCTTACGCAAGCTACGGCTTTGACGCAAATATGATGGATATGTATCCTGCGCTGACAACAGGGGCAACAATACATATCATTGACGAAGCAATCCGCCTTGACCTTGTAGCTATTGACAAGTACTTTATCGAAAACGGTATAACCCACAGCTTTATGACAACCCAGGTGGGCAGACAGTTTGCTGTTGAAATTGACAACAGTTCAATAAGCGAATTGTCTGTTGGAGGTGAAAAGCTTGTACCTCTTAATCCGCCGAAAAATCATAAAATGATTAATCTTTACGGCCCGACTGAAAGCACAGTTTGTATAACAGCCTTTGAGCTTGACAGGCTTTATGACAGAGTTCCCATAGGCAAGGCGCTTGACAACACAAAGCTCTATGTTGTTGATAAGCAGGGCAGAAGATTACCGCCTTGCGTTCCCGGTGAATTATGGGTTGCTGGTCACGGAGTATCAAGAGGTTATCTTAACCGCCCCGAACAGACGGAAAAAGCCTTTATCAAAAATCCGTTTACCGATGAAAAGGGTTATGAAAGAGTTTACAGAACAGGCGACATTGTGCGTTATCTTCCTGACGGCAACATTGACTTTGTGGGCAGAAATGACGGTCAGGTAAAAATCAGGGGTTTCCGAATTGAGCTTTCCGAGGTTGAACGCATTATCCGTGACTTTGAGGGAATAAAGGACGCAACTGTTGCCGCCTTTGACGAGCCAAACGGCGGAAAGTTTATTGCGGCTTATGTTGTTTCGGACGAGAAGATTGATATTCAAAAGCTGAACGAATTTATCCTTGCTAACAAACCGCCCTATATGGTGCCTGCCGTTACAATGCAAATTGACAAGATTCCACTCAATCAGAATCAGAAGGTCAACAAACGAGCATTACCCAAGCCTGAAAAGAAAGTACAGAACAGTGAGTCTTCAACAAAGCCTATGACCTTCCTTGAAAAGAAAATCCACTCAATCATTGCTAAAATTCTCGGCAACGATAATTTCAGTGTTACTGAAAATCTTTTGTTTGCAGGTCTGAATTCTCTGTCGGTAATTAAGCTTGCGGTTGAACTCCACAAGGAATTCGGCTTTGAGGCTGATGTAAAGCAGATGATGAAGGAATGTTCGATTATCTCTATTGAGGATCAACTTCAGGAATACCTTATGAGCGGAGCATTGGCAAAGAATACAGCTGAGCCAAAGGAAAAAACTTACAAGCCTTTGTATCCTCTGTCAAAAACCCAGTTGGGCGTATACCTTGACTGTATGAAAAATCCCTACACTACCCTCTATAACATTCCCTCAATTCTTAAATTCACAAGGTCTATAAACCCGGAAAAGCTTGCTGACAGCGTTAAAAAGGTTATTCTTGCCCATCCGTATATATTTACACATCTTACAACTCAAAACGATGATGTGGAGCAGGTTTATCCTGACAACAGTCAGTTTGATGTTCCTGTAAAGAAAATAACCGAAAAGGAGCTTGAACTCCTAAAGAAAGAATTTGTCAAGCCCTTTAACTTCTCCAAATCTCCGCTTTTCAGAATCCTTGTTGTTGAAACAGAGAGAAATACATATCTTTTCGCTGATTTTCATCATATTATTTTTGACGGTGCGTCCTACAACATATTCCTGAATCAGCTGAAAGAGGCATATGAGGGTGCTGAAATCAAGCCGGAGGATTATACATATTTTGACTATATTGATGACGAAATCAAGGCTGAAAACAGCGAAGAATACAGCAAAGCTGAAAAATTCTTTGATGATATGATGAAGAATTTTGAGTCGGCATCCGAAATTACTTCTGATTTAGGCTCACAGGGAGATAACGGCAAGCTTGCAGAAGTAAATGTTCCCTTTGATTTAGCCAAGATAGAAGCCTTCTGTAATAAAAACGGAGTTACTCCTGCACAGCTTTTCCTTGCATCCGCTTTCTATTCAGTGTCACGCTTTACAAATTCAAGAAATGTATATCTCAGCACAATCAGCAACGGCAGAAGTGATATGCGTCTGACAGACTGTTTTGGTATGTTTGTTAAAACATTACCTCTGGGAATTGAGGTTGAAGATATTTCGGCGCTTGAATTTGTTAAAAAGAGCAAGTCTGTTTTTACAGGGGCAATAGAAAATGAAATCTATCCCTATTCAAAGATTTGTTCAAAATATGGATTTGCACCGAATATAATGTACGAATATCAGATTGGCGTAACAGACGATTTGAAAATTGACGGTGAAGCAGTTCAGCGAAATTTCTATGATATGGAAATCACAAAGTTTAAAACTGCAATTTATATTGAAAATTATAAAAATCAGCCCTGTATTGTTGTCCGTTACAACCAGTCCCTTTACAGTAAAGATTTGATGCAAACACTTGTAAAATCAATTTTCAATGCCACAATGCACATCATTTCTGCCCCTGACAGCAGGATAAGGAAAATTTCTCTCCTTGATGACAGCCAACTTGATGAACTGAACAGCTTTTCTTTAACACATATTGCTCCCGTTGAAACAAAGCTTTTGCATAAAATGTTCGAGAATCAGGTTAAAAAAACTCCCCACAACAATGCAATTACAGCCTGTGACGGAACTCTTACATACAGAGAGCTTAACCGCCGTGCAAATGTTACTGCAAACGAGCTTATTGCAAGAGGACTGAAAAAGGGCGGAAGAGTTGTTGTGTTGCTCAGCAGAACCTCAAAATTTTTCTCAACTATTTTCGGCATACTCAAAGCAGGGGGAGCATTTATTCCCACCTGCCCCGACTATCCACAGGAAAGAATCAACAGCATTATAGAGGACAGTGAGGCTGATTTCGTAGCAACCGAGGGCGAGCTTGTTGATGTTTACGACAAAACGATAGATGTAGATTTACTTCTCAGCGGTGAAAATCAGGAAACACCTCAGGTTGATGTAAGTCCGGAGGATTTGGCTTATCTTATTTACACATCAGGCTCAACAGGAAAGCCAAAGGGCGTTATGCTAAGGCATATTGGAATTGCAAACTATGTAAGCTACAGCGACCATAACCCACAGGTAAAGTATGTTGTTGATAATTGCAAGGCTTACGGCTCTGTAACAACAGTATCATTTGATATGTCCCTCAAGGAAACAGCGCTTTCATTATGCAACGGTCTTACACTTGTCTTTGCAGACGATGAGCAGACGGTTAACCCCATTGCACTTGCAAAATTCCTTAAAGAAAATAAGGTTGATGCCTTTAACTCAACTCCTTCAAGGCTACTACAGTATATGGAGCTTGACGAATTTGCACAGGTGATGGCTGACTGTAAGGTTATCCTTTCAGGCGGAGAGAAATATACTTACAAGCTCCTAAAGCTTCTCCGTGAAAAAACTAATGCAAAAATTCTTAATACCTACGGCCCTACCGAAATTACAGTTTCCTCAAACTGTAAGGACTTGACAAACGCTGATGAAATTTCAGTGGGAAAACCGCTTTTGAACTATGTTGAACATATAGTTGATGTTGACAACAATCTGCTCCCTGTGGGAGTTGTGGGCGAACTTCTCATTTCAGGAATAGGAGTTGCGCTTGGCTACAACAAACTTCCTCAGCAGACGGAAAAGGCGTTTGTTGAATTTAACGGCGAAAGAACCTATCGTTCAGGTGACTATGCCAAGTGGACTAAAAACGGTGATGTTGTAATACTGGGCAGAACTGACAATCAGGTTAAGCTGAGAGGTCTGAGAATTGAGCTGGGCGAAATCGAAAAGTGCCTGTCAAACATCAACGGCATCAAGAGTGCAGTAGCATTAATAAGAAAGGTGAATAATGCTGACGCTATATGTGCCTATTACACATCGGATATTGAGCTTGATGGGGAATTTGTGAAAAATGAGCTTAAAAAATCCTTGACTGATTATATGGTTCCTACGGCATATGTGTGTCTTTCTGAAATGCCCCTTACCCCTAACGGCAAAATCAACACGAAGCTTTTGCCTGAGCCTCAGTCCTGTGAAAAGAAAACAGGTGTAAACCCCACAACAGCTCTTGAAAAAACTATGTGCGATATATTCGCCAAGGTTTTGGAGCTTGATAAGGTTTATGCCGATGATAATTTCTTTGATATAGGCGGCAGCTCGCTGACCGTAACAAGGGTAATTATTCTTGCCAATAAGAGCGGTATAGAAATCGCTTACGGCGATGTATTTGAAAATCCCACTCCCACTTCCCTTGCAAAGCTTTGCGAAAAGGATGAAGTTAAGAACGACTTTGAAGATTTGGGCAACTATGATTACAGAGATATTGAAAATGTGTTGCTTAAAAATAATCTTGACAGCTTTAAAAACGGAGATATGCAGGAGATAGGGGATGTACTCCTTACAGGTGGTGCAGGATTCCTTGGAATACATATTCTTTATGAACTGCTCCACAGATACAGTGGCAAGGTTTACTGTCTGTTGCGTGACAAAAATAACAATCCCGCAGAAGACAGACTTAATATGATTTTCTTCTATTATTTTGAAGA
>JBJEOZ010000048.1:0-2000 GCA_051880975.1 Ruminococcus sp. | reverse complement strand
TTAATGTTGAAAGCGAAGAAGAAGTTATATTTACTCTAAACTGTACAATGGCACTTAATACGGTGATTTTTGGACTTTTGGAGGAAGGTGACCATGTAATTATATCCTCAATGGAGCATAATTCGGTTACAAGACCACTTGAAGAACTAAAAAAGCGAAATATAACCTACTCAATATTTGATTATTCAGAAAACCCCGACGATATTGTAAACAATGTTCGTGAGCTGATAATACCACAGACAAAGCTTGTTATCTGCACCCACGCATCAAATGTATTCGGTGTTAGATTTCCTATTGAAAGAATATGTGCATTGTGTCACAGATATGGAGTGCTTTTCTGTGTTGATGCGGCACAGTCGGCAGGTATTTTTAATATTGATGTAAAAAATGACGATTATGACTTCGTTTGTATGTCAGGTCACAAGGGATTATATGGTCCTATGGGTACGGGAGTACTCCTAATTAACAACCACAAGCTAAAGCCTTTATTATTTGGCGGAACAGGAACTGAATCTATAAGAAAAAGTCAGCCTGAGGCACTTCCTGAAAGATTTGAAAGCGGTACACAAAATCTTAACGGCATAGCAGGTCTTTTAGCAGGTGTCAATTTTGTAAAGCAACAGGGGATAGATAACCTATATTATAAGGAATACCGTCTTGCAAGCTACCTTTTTAACAGCCTTAAAAAAATGAAAAATGTCAGTCTGTACAACGACAAATTCTTGTTAGGCAAGGTTGCGCCTGTTGTTTCCTTTAACATTGACAATATGTATTCCGAGGATGTAGTTGCAAACCTTGACAAACACGGAATATGCACAAGGGGAGGACTTCACTGTTCACCACTTGCACACGAAAGTGTAGGTACTTTGGACACAGGAACCGTAAGAGTTGTACCGGGTGCATTTAATAATATGGGAGAAATTACAAGGTTAATTTCCATTATTAAGAGCTTATCCCTAAAAACGACTTGAAGAAATATTAGAATTGTGTTAAAATGAATTGAAGTACTAAAACAAGGAGGAATAATAATGAACTTTAGTGCATGGCTGAATAGTGTCCTTACTGTGCTGAAAACCTTTAGATTTGTTGATATTATTGACATTGTTGTAATTGCATTTATCGTTTACAGCCTTTTTAAGCTTGTCAGAGATACAAGAGCAGAACAGCTTGTTAAGGGTATTGTTATTCTTCTAATAGCATATTTGGTGGCAACTGTATTTAATATGCTGATGATGGAGATTCTTCTTAGGACTCTATTTGAATTTGGAGTTGTACTCCTTGTCATTATTTTCCAGCCTGAAATACGAAATGCCCTTGAACAACTGGGCAGAAATAATATTAAAAGGTTCAGCCTGTTTAACAGGGTTAAGAGAACAGAAGAATGGATAATGGCTGAAAAAAAGGCTATTATTGATGTTGCAGAAACAGCAGAAATTTTCAGCAGACAAAAGACTGGTGCTTTGATAGTTTTTGAAAACGAAACAAAGCTTTCCGATATTGCATCAACAGGTGTTGAAATTAACGCAGATACTTCAATAGCACTCCTTGGCAATATATTCTTTAACAAGGCTCCGCTTCACGACGGCGCTGTTATTATCAGTTCCGGCAAGGTGAAGTCGGCAGGATGTATTTTGCCGCTGACCTCCAGAAACGAGGATGTGGATATGAACCTTGGTACAAGGCACAGAGCATCCCTTGGTATTACCGAGGTTTCTGACGCAGTTGTGGTTGTTGTTTCGGAAGAAACAGGCACAATTTCCGTTTCTGAAAACGGTCAGCTCACATCCAATTATTCAAGGGATTCTCTTATAGAAAAACTTGAAAGTGTACTGATTCCTGTGGAAGAAAAAAAGAATTTCTTTAGCAAATTCTCCTCCAGAAAGGAGAATAAGAAAGATGAATAAAGGATTTTTCTCAAAAATATTTACCAACAAAATCTTCTTGATTATACTTTCTTTCATAATTTCTCTTACTATGTGGGTAAGCATAAATATGGGAGA
>JBJEOZ010000047.1:0-9669 GCA_051880975.1 Ruminococcus sp. | reverse complement strand
CCCACTATCCTCTAAAGACAAAAAGAGCAAAAGAGAACACTTTTTCCCTCCTTCCGTCACGGCTAAAGCCGTGCCACCTCCCCCCTCTGGTGGAGGCTTTCTGTAACTCAAATTGCCTACTCCTGTCACGACCGGCTTGTCGAGGAATCTCTTTCTCTTGATGTCCACCTTTACGGCAAATATTGTCATAAACAAAACCCGAAATCTTCTGACTTCGGGTTTTTAATGCTATTAAAGAATTATTTACTCAAAAAATAATTCATCATTGTAAAGCCTTTTTCAATGTATTCTCCTGTCTGTCTTGCGTTTTCCTCTGTAAAGGACTTTACACCGTTTTCCTTTTCTTCCTTACTGCTGTAAATCAGGTACGGAACAGGGTTTGATGAATGGGTTTTGATGTTTAGGGGAGTTGGGTGGTCGGGGCATACAAGGACTGCAAAATCGTCATAGCCTTTAAGGAAATCTACAACAGGTGTAAGGATTTTTTCGTCAATCAGCTCAATCGCCCTCACCTTGTTTTCATATTCTCCTCTGTGACCGCATTCGTCAGGAGCCTCAACGTGGACATACACAAAGTCCTGACCGCTTTTAAATTCCTCAATAGCGGCATTTGCCTTGCCCTTAAAGTTGGTGTCAATGTAGCCTGTTGCACCCTCAACATCAACGCTTTTCATCTCGGCACAGATTGCAATGCCCTTTAGCAAATCAACGGCAGAAATCATTGAACCCTTTTTGCCGAATTTCTTGTAAAAGCTGTCAAGGATAGGCTTTGTGCCCTCACCCCACAGCCAAATTGAGTTTGCCGGAGCTTTGCCCTCTTCTTCCCTATTTTTGTTAACAGGGTGATTTTTCAGTAGGTCATAGGACTTTTTCATCAGTTCAAAAAGGGGTGCAACTGCACTGCCCTTTGGCAGGTAATCCTTAACAGGTCTGCCTGTTATATCGTGGGGCGGTGTAAAGGAAACATTGTCCTTGTCACCCTCTTTCCAAACAAGACAATGCCTGTAAGCAACGCCTGAATAGAAAGTGAAAATGTCGTCACCTAAGTTTTCTTCAAGATATTCCACAAGGATTTTTGCCTCTTCTGTGGAAATATCGTCAGCACAGTAGTCAACCATTGTTTTGTCACAGTAATTTTCTTCATCGGAAACTGTAACAAGGTTGCACCTCAGGGTTACATCGGTGTCCTTTAAATCAATGCCGATTGATGCCGCCTCAAGGGGACTTCTGCCTGTGTAGTAAACAGCAGGCTCATAGCCAAGTACAGAAAGGTTTGCAACATCACTTCCGGGAGAAAGTCCATCGGCAACAGTTTTTACCATTCCAACCTCACCCAATGATGCAAGTTTATCCATAGTGGGCTTTTTTGCAAGCTCCATCGGTGTTTTATTTCCCAGTGCCTGATACGGCTCGTCAGCCATACCGTCACACAGCATTACAAAGTATTTCATAATCAGTTCTCCTCGTGACCTATCATTTTAAGATAGGCGTTAATAAATCCGTCAAGGTCGCCGTCCATAACAGCGTTTACATTGCCGGTTTCAAAATTTGTTCTGTGGTCTTTAACCAAAGTATATGGCATAAACACATAGGAACGAATTTGACTGCCCCATGTTATTTCCTTTTGAACTCCCTTGATGTCCTCGATTTTCTCAAGATGCTCTCTCTCCTTAATTTCAAGGAGTTTTGACATAAGCATCTTCATAGCAACATCACGGTTTTGGTATTGGCTTCTTTCAACCTGTGACGCTACAACAATTCCTGTTGGTATATGAGTAAGACGAACAGCGGAAGAAGTTTTGTTGACCTTCTGACCACCGGCACCTGATGCTCTGTACACATCCATCTTGATGTCCTCGTCACGAATGTCAATTTTAATATCGTCGTCAATTTCAGGCATTACTTCAAGTGAGCTAAAGCTTGTGTGTCGTCTGCCCGCAGAGTCAAATGGAGAAACTCGCACAAGTCGGTGAACACCCGCCTCACCCTTTAAATAACCGTAGGCATTTTCTCCCTCAACAAGTAATACAGCAGACTTTAGTCCGGCCTCGTCACCGTCAAGGTAGTCAACCTCTTTAACGGTAAAGCCGTGGTCAAGCGCCCAGCGGTTGTACATTCTGTAAAGCATCTCTGCCCAGTCCTGAGCCTCAGTACCGCCACTTCCTGCGTGGAATGTGAGGATAGCATTGTTCTTGTCATATTCACCTGTTAAAAGTGTTTGCAGACGGAGCTTTTCCACAGTTTCCTGTACACCGTTCACTTCACTTTCTGCCTCTTCAAAAAGTGAAAGATCCTCTTCCTCGTCAGCAAGCTCAATAAGAGCCATAGCGTCCTCATATTTTTCTACAAGAGAATTAAAACTTTCCACCTTATTATTTAAGTCAGAGGTGCGTTTTAAAACCTTTTGACTGTTTTCCATATCGTCATAAAAGCCCGGCTCTGCCGCCCTGTTTTCAAGCTGTTTAATTTCACTTTTAATAGCCTCGAGTCCAAGGGCATCGGACAAATCGTCAATCTCCGGCTTCATACCCTCAAGCTTAAGTCTTAATTCTTCAAACTGTACCATATTTTATACCTCTTTTAATACAAATATCGTCATTTTAAGACACTTTCACACCTTATCACTAATATGTCGTTCCCAGTCACAATACTGTCATTCCGAGCTTGTCGAGGAATCCCCTTCCTCTACCAATCATTTTGTTAGGGAAATCATACTTTCCTATAACCTGATAGTGTCGGTTAATGCACTACTGCTTTCCTTTCAGATTCTTCGGTCGCTTTGCTCCCTCAGAATGACAGAGGGGAAATCATCCCAAGAATGACAGAGGGGAAATAGCCCTCGGAATTACAGGTAGCAACAACATTGTTCTTTTACCAAAGTACATTATATCCCAAAACATTAAAAAAGTAAACACAGGTGAAACACTATCTTATAAAATTAATAAATAATGTTGCAGATTTTATAATGATTTGATATAATTAATAAAAATAGGCATATAATAATCTTTTAAAGAGAAGAAATTTAAGAAAAGGAATAAGAAATGGATTTTATCGGATATAAATGTCCTGTCTGCGACAAGAACTTTCACGCTGACGAAGATGTTGTTGTCTGCCCTGTATGCGGAACTCCACACCACAGGGACTGTTACCAGCAAATCGGTCATTGTGTGAATGAAGAAAAACACGCAGAGGGATATGACTTTGAAAAAGAGGCTAATGAGGGTGACACTACTGAAGGCTCAGTAAAATGTAAATCCTGCGGTGAAATTAACGAGGAAGGAACCTTCTTCTGCAAAAAGTGCAACGCACCGCTGATTGATATGCCAAAGGGCAACACCCAAAGCAATAACGGAGAAAACACTCAGAATACCAACCCATTCGGCGGTAATACTACCGGTGGCAACCCATTCGGAGGTAACCCAATGGGTGGAAATCCTATGGGCGGTAATCCTTTTGGGGGTAATCCACAGGCTGGATTTAACCCAATTCAAATTGACCCAATGGGTGGAGTTTCTCCCGACACAGAATTTGACGAGGGTGCAAAGGCAGGAGAGGTTGCAAAGTATGTGAAGCAAAATTCCCCATACTTTATGCAGGTTTTCAACAAGATTAAAGCCTTTGGCAAGTCAAGGTTTAACTTTGCGGGTATGATATTCGGCGGAGGATATCTCTTGTACAGAAAGCAGTATGTCCTCGGCACAATCATAACACTGATAATGGCAGGATGCCTTATATTCTCCACATTCGGCAATTACACAGTTATCAGCGGAATGTTAAGCGATATTTCACAGGCAAACACAAATGTGTCCTACCAAAACATTTACCCATTATTTATGGAGCAAATGGAGAATTTGAACCTTACGGACTACTTCATTGTTATAGCGTCATTTATCTGTAACATTATATACTATGCACTACACCTTGTTTGCGGTTTTATTGCAAACAGATGCTACTACAAGCACTGCTGTCGTCAGGTTAAAAGGATAAAGCAAAGCACAGTTTCTCAAACCGAGGCTGACAACGAGCTTCAGACAAAGGGCGGAGTAAACACAGCACTTGCTTTCAGCTTGCTTGCAGTTTTGCTGATAATTAATTATGCTCCTATGTTTATTTTTTGATATAAAATAAGTTAAAAAGAGGTGTTTTTAAATGAAAATCACAAAGGCAGTTATTCCGGCGGCAGGTCTTGGCACAAGGGTTTTGCCTGCAACAAAGTCAATGCCAAAGGAAATGTTCCCTATTGTGGACAAGCCTGCAATTCAGTATATTGTTGAGGAGGCTGTAAAGGCGGGAATCACAGATATACTGATTATCACAAATAGGGGTAAAGGTGTTATTGAAGACCACTTTGACCGCTCACCCGAGCTTGAAACAGCCCTTGATAAGCCTGAAAAACAGGATATTCTTGAAACAGTTAAGGGAATTTCAAGCCTTGCAAACATTACATTTATCAGGCAGATTGAAACAAAGGGTCTTGGCCACGCAATTTTAAGGGCAAAGAACTTTGTTGGTGACGAGCCATTTGCAGTAATGTTCGGTGATGATGTTATCATCGGTGAAAGTCCTGCAATCGGCGAGCTCATTGACGCATACGGTGAATTTGGCAAGGGTGTTGTAGGCGTTAAGCTTGTTCCCGAAAGTGAAATTCACAAGTACGGCTCACTAAAGGTAGAAAACCTCCACGACAATGTGTTTAAATGCACAGATATGGTGGAAAAGCCACAGACACCGGAGGAAGTTTTGTCCTGCTACTCAATACTTGGCAGATGCGTTCTTCCCCCTGAAATTTTCGGAATTTTGGAGAACACAAAGCCGGGTAAAGGCGGAGAAATTCAGCTTACAGACGCAATGAAAGAGATTGCTGTAACAGAGGGTATGACAGCTGTTGAATACACCGGCACAAGGTACGATATGGGCAACAAGCTTGGCATACTCCAGGCATCAGTTGAGGTTGGAGTAAACCACCCCGAAATAGGCGAAGGACTAAGGGAATACCTAAAGGAATTTGTAAAGACACTTTAAAAAAGTACATAAAATGAGTAAAAATTAACCGGACAGGAAACCCTGTCCGGTTGTTCTTTTGTTGTTTACTCTCCCTTGTCATTCCGAGGAAACGAAGTGACCGAGGAATCTAAAAGGAAAGCAGTAGTTCCTAAAGCGACACTATCAGGTTATACGAAAGTATGATTTCTCTAACAAAATTAGTGGTAGAGGCAGGGGATTCCTCGACAAGCTCGGAATGACAGGGTGGTGGCTCGGAATGATAAAGTGGGTAAAGATTAATTCCGAATTATGCATTCCGCATTCCCTCATCACTATTCCCTCATCACTATTCCCTATCCAACTACCACCTAAGCTTCCTAATCTCCTGCACAAGGCGGACGCAGTTGCCTTTGTCGAAGTACTTAAAGCTTAACTCCCTCTTTAATTGATACTTGTAGGATATGCGGAAGTCGCTTTTTACTACCCTTTGCAAATCGTCACACAGCACATTCACAGAGGTACTCCTGTCCCCCGGCAAATCCCTTTCCATATCAATGTAGGAGCCTGTTGTGTTCTTGTACTTTTCGTAGTCGAACTGATAGAAAAGCACAGGCTTGTTAAGGTAGAGTACATCCCAACAAACAGAGCTGTAGTCGGTGATTAGCATTTTACAGCTCATAATCAGCTTGTTAAGCTGAACATCATCGGGAGTGAGAATTTTTATCCTTTTATTTCCGACAGAGAATTTTGAAATGTAGTCCTTTAGCCTTGTGTTCACAAAAAAGTTAAGAGTTAGGTCGTTACTTTCCAAAACATTACTCAGCTGTTCACTCCTAAGAAGGCTGAGGTAGCTGGTGTAGTAGTCGCTTTCAAGGAATGTTTCGTCGTCCACATCCTCAAGCCAATCCCTCATTGCAGGAACATACAAAATTTCTCTGCTGTCACCTGACTTGTCATCAAGGGCATCCCACCTTGCAAGACCTGTAACACAAACCTCGTTTGAGGAGTAGTTTAAATTCTTTAAAAGAATTTCCTTTTCCCCGTCAGAGGAGGCAACAATCATACTTGGGTGGTGAGGACTGGACTTGTGATAAATCCCGCCGATACGCTTTAGCCCTGTTACACCGTGCCTTAGGGAAAACAGCTTTTTATCCCTGATACTCCTTGCAATGGGGGAATTGTTTGGTCGCCAAATGTAGCTGTTTGAACGGGATTCTGCGGAAATCAAAAGCCTTGACGCCAGCGCATAGACCATATGCTTTAACGACATAAACTCCAAAACATTCTTGGAGTATTTTTCTACATTAGAATAATCCTTTGACTCCCTTTGAATGACATAATAGATATTTGCATTTAATCTCCGCTGTATCTTATGCCTCATACAGTGGGCAAAAAAGCAGTAGCCGTTGTCCTGTGCGAAGTTACTGTTCTTTTCGTACACAAGTGCTATTCGCTTTTTTGTGTAGTGGGATTTTCTCAGCTTGAAAATCGCCAAAGCCAAAAGCTCTTTCAGCTTGAACTTCTTGCTGTCGTAGTCCTGCTTTCCCCTCATAATAAAGGAAAGAGTATTTTCCATAGTGAAGTAGGGGAAGAACAGTTTTACTTTATTGTCACCGCTTACAAAACGGTAGTGGTTTTGGTCGAAAATATTTTTAAAGCTGAACAGATACCTGTTTACCTGATGATTGTCAACGGAAACTCTTGCAAAATAGGTTGCGTTGTCCTCAACATACACTGCATACAAATCCCAGATTACACTTTGCAGTTCGATTGCGGAAAGGTCAAAACGAGCCTTTAACAGGGTTTTGTCACCGCTGGCAACCAAGTCACCCTTTGCGTAATAAATCCTCTTGTCCTCACACTGCTTGTATCTGTAGGACAGGGCATATCCTGTAAAACGCTCCATATTCTCGGTGACATCACAGGTGATGTACAGGTAATTTTTCTTGAAATGCACACTTCTGTACTTAACCCTTACAAGGTTTTTGTGAGAAACAAGCCTGTCACGAAGTCGGATACAGAACGAGCCAGTTTTGTCATACATAGGCTCCAAAATAACCACAGTATCCATAACATTAAAGGACGCAACACTTTTCAGGCATTCTTCTTTGTCGCCCTTTGTACCGTCAAAATCAGGTGACTTTACATTTACGCAGTACATATTTCCTTTGTAGGAAAATGCCACGCACAGGTTGTAGGTTCTCTCCACAAAATCCGCAACAGAATTTTTCATTGAGGAAAAGTCAACAGTAATTTCACCTTTTTTCCTGTCAAAGCTTTTAACATCAAGGACAATTTTTTCTCGCCTTGAGGGACAGTGCAAAAATACAGCAATATCCCCCACTTCCCTCATATCGGGGTAAAGCAGTACCTTGTAGCTACCGCTGTTGTCCACATAATGCTCGCCCCAAATACTGCACTTTGGCAGAAAGTCGGGAGAAAACAAAATGTGTCGCTGGTTGTTCTCTATTGTAATTTCAGTACCCTTGCTTGTGATAACGCTGGAAAAACGAACTCGCTTGTTATTCACAACGGAAATGGTAATTTCGTCAAGTCCTTTGCCGGAGATGTTGTCCTCCTCGGCAACTTCATTAATCTTCTTTGCAACGGTATCATTTGCAATCTTTACAGTGGTGTAGTACAAAAATCCCTTGATGCGGTAATATGCGTACATATTCAGCACACAAGGCTCCTTGTCCTTTAGAAAATCCCTTGAAATGGTGTATTTCAGGATATAGTGAGTGTCCATATCCTTAACCTCATCGGGACTGATGTCATAGGATAAATCGTCCTCAAGGGAGGTTTTCAGGGTAACTCCAAAATCACTGCATTTCCCCAGTTTTTCTATTTTCACATCAAAGGTAAAGTTCCTGCCCTTTACACCAAAATCCTCAACAGTGTTGTCAACAATGTAGTCAACAAAGCTTTTTTCCTCAATAAGGATAAAACCAAGGTATCCCGAGGTGGTTATGTGGGTTACAAGACTGACCTTTTCCCCCGACATTTCTGTCCTTGAAATAGCCTTGTGGTACAAAATCCGCTTATTCCTTGTACTGCGGTACTCCTCCTTAACGGACTTTGAATAAAGTCGGCAAAAGTTTAGAACTCCGTTATTTTCAAATACAATATATAGCTTAAAACGCAGAGGCACTTCGTCAATAGACGGGTAATCAAATCCGTCAAAATTAACGGTGTGGCGACTGCTGTTAATGTTACAGGTGCTGTACCAAACATATCTGTTATGAGAATCCAAAAGTGCAAAGGCAACAGCAGAGGTATAGTCAACCTCCTGTTTTGGAAATTTAACAGTAACCGAATTATCCCCCGAGGAGATAATATCAGCCTTAATGCGGTCTTTTATAATAATTTTCTTAGTAGTCAGTTCATCAAATGAACCAAAATATCTCATACAGCAATTACCTCCTGTGGAAGTAAATTATAGCACATTAAAAAGAGTAATTACAATACGAATTGGCAAATTTTAAAAGAATTATACATATTAAATAAAATGATTTTAAAAAACGAAAATACTTTCATAAATAAATAAATTTAACGCAAAAATACCGGTCAATCATATAGACTGACCGGTGATAATTTATTCAACTTTACCACTTCAAATGGCGGATTTCCTGGACTATTCTTGAACAGTTGTTCTTGTCAATGAAGGCATAGCTGTCCTCACGCATCAGCTTGTATTCGTAAGGTAGCTTAAAGTCCATACCTATTGACTTTTCAAGGTCGTCAAGTAGCTTGTCAAGGGTTAAGCTTCTGTCGCCGAAAAGCTCCTTTTCCATATTGATGTATGAGCCGTGAATACTGTTGTACATTTTGTAGTCGAACTGATAGAACAGTATTGGCTTGTTCATATAGAACACATCCCAGCAAACGGAGCTGTAATCTGTGATAAGAAGCTTACACCTCATCATCAGCTCATTGAGAGGCTCTTCGCCGTAAGGGATAATCCTGATGCGGTTGCTGTCAACATTGAAGTTGCCTATATAGTCCTTAAACTTTGGATGAATGTAAAAGTTAAGGGTGAGGTCGTTATCTTCAAGGATTTTCTTAAGTCTTTCGCTGTGCAAAAACTCCATATAATTCTTGTAGTAGTCGCTCTCCACAAATTCGCTGTCCTGAATTTCGTCAAGCCAGCTTCTCCAGGTTGGCATAAGGAGGATTTCTCTGCAGTTTTGTGATTTATCCTCAAGCTCATCCCACCTTGCAAGACCTGTCACGCACACTTCTTCAGGTGCATAGCCGAAGATTTTTGTAACAATGTTCTTCTCCGCCTGAGATGATGTAACAAACACGCTGGCGGCACTTGGCTTTGTTCGTCCGTAAAGGAAGTCAACCCTTTTTAGCGCCAAAACTCCGTGTTGCAGGAAGAACAGCTTTTTCTGCTTTACAAACTTTTCGATTGGCGAACAGTTTGGTCGCCAAGCGTAAATGTGAGGAATGGAGTCGGAGGACACAAGGAGTCTGCTTGCAAGGAGGTAAATCATATGCTTTAGGGATAGGAAGTGTATTACATTCTTGTCGTACTTCTTAACTCTTTGATAGTCCTGTGCCTTCTTGTCAATTACATAGTAAATCTCTGCGTCCAGCCTTTGCTCTGCACCATGCTCCATACAGTGCTTAAAGAAACAGTATCCGTTATCCTGTGCGCAGTTGCAGAACTTTTCGTAGGTT
>JBJEOZ010000046.1:0-9743 GCA_051880975.1 Ruminococcus sp. | reverse complement strand
AAATGAAACCTATAAAATTTGAAATAAAAAATTTAAAATATAAAGAAAGTTGGCGTAAAATGGAAAATCAAGTTACAATTTTTGACCACCCACTCATCCAACATAAGCTAACCCATATGAGGGATGAAAACACAGGCAGTAAGCTATTCAGGGAGCTTGTTTCAGAGGTTTCAATGCTTATGTGCTACGAGGCAACAAGAGATTTGCCACTAAAAGAGGTAGAGATTACAACACCTATGACCACAACAAAGTCAAAGGTTATCGCTGGCAGAAAGCTTGCATTTGTACCAATTTTAAGGGCAGGACTTGGAATGCTTGATGCTATGCTTGAGATGGTTCCTGCCGCAAAAGTTGGTCATATCGGACTTTACCGTGATGAAGAAACACATCAGCCTGTTGAATATTACAACAAGCTGCCATCAGATATTGAGGAAAGGGATGTTTTTGTCCTTGACCCAATGCTTGCAACCGGCGGAAGTGCTGTTGACGCTATTAACATCATCAAAAAGAGCAATCCTCACTCAATCAAATTCTTGTGCATCATAGCCGCACCACAGGGCATCAAAGCCTTAACGGAGGCACACCCTGATGTACAGGTTTTCTGTGCCGCAAAGGACGAAACCCTAAACGAAAACTGCTACATTATGCCAGGCCTTGGCGATGCAGGAGATAGAATTTTTGGTACAAAATAATTCTGTAAAAGAAATATGATTTCAATTTTAAAAGCTGTCACAATTTTGATGTGACAGCTTTTTTAAAGTTTAATTATAGTGTTTATGTGTTCCTTTACGTGGTTACTCCTGCTTTTTGCTTTACTTTACTAATATATTCTTCCATTGTAATTTCGTTTAATAATAGTTGCTTACACCAAATTTTGCTTTGTTCGTCAATATGAAAGCCTTCCATTTCAATGGAGGCAGCTGCATTGTTGATTGATTTATCAATAGTATTTACTCTCATTTTATTTACCTCACTACAATCTATTAGTATTATAGCATTTGATTTATTATTATTCAAGCACTGAAAGAAACACAAAAACTCCCGACAAAAAAAGTCGGGAGTAATTTTTTACAAACAAGTTATTCAATTATATGGTCACAGTATGTGCAAACTTGGTGTCCGTTTTTGTTATAATAATATTTTGGCAGGTAGTGTTCCTGTCTTACTATACACCTTGGATTATTGCACAGCTTGTCGGTGACTGTTTTTTCGTTCTGATTGTGGAAGAAGTAATCTTTATCCTCAAGGAGTAGCATAATTAGTGCCATTCTTCCGTACATACCGTACACAGCCTGTTTAAAGTAACAAGCTCTTGGGTCGTCATCAACCTCAACTGCTATTTCATCAACCCTTGGTAGGGGATGAAGGACAATCAAATCTTCCTTAGCCTTTTTCATCTTTTCAGCGTCAAGGACATATATGCTCTTTTGAGATTCATATTCCTCGGGACTTGCAAACCTTTCACGCTGAATTCTTGTCATATACAGAACATCAAGGTCAGAAATGTTATCCTGTAAATTCTCAACCTCTTCAAATGGACAACCGGAGTTGTTCATTATCTCTTTGATATAGTCGGGCACTCTTAATTCTTTAGTGGAAATTAAAACAAATGAATTGCCCTCAAAGTGGCACATTGTTTTAATCAGTGAATGAACGGTTCGTCCGTTCTTTAAGTCACCGCAAAGACCGATTTTAAGGTGATTAAGTCTGCCTTTTTCATTGGAAAGGGTAACTACATCTGTAAGGGTCTGTGTTGGGTGAAGATGTCCGCCGTCACCGGCATTTATCACAGGTACAGCACTGTATAGGGAGGCTGCCTTTGCAGAGCCTTCAACAGGGTTACGCATTGCGATAATATCAGCATAGCCACTCATAACTGTGATAGTGTCCTTCAGGCTTTCGCCCTTGGCTACAGAGGAGTTTTGAGGATTATCAAAACCTATAATTTTGCCACCAAGCCGCATCATTGCTGTCTGAAAAGACATCTGTGTGCGAGTTGATGGCTCATAAAAAAGAGTTGCCATGATTTTACCGTCACAAACATGACTGTACCTTTCTGGATTTGCCTTAATTTTACCAGCCAGCTCAACGGTTTGCTGTAACTGTGCAAATGTCAAATCCTCCAGATCAACAACATGTCTGTGCTTCATGACAAGCTCCTTTCAATATTTGGTGCCGGTGGTGGGACTCGAACCCACACGCCATTGCTGACAACAGATTTTGAGTCTGTCTCGTCTGCCAATTCCGACACACCGGCAAATTTACTTTTGATATTATACTACACCTAACTTAAAAATGCAAGATAAAATTTGATAATTTTTGAAATAAAAATCAAAAATTAAATAGAGAATTATAATACTTGATAAGAATGTTAGTTAACCGGAAAAAATTAATCTTTCCCTGTCGGATATTAGTACAATATAGCATAGTTTTTTAATATACAAAACTGTATTTTTTTACATATAGATAAAAATAAAGTTTTGTGTTGTTTTATGTTGATTAAATTTTGATTTTATTATATAATAATAGCGTATTTTTGTGTTTATGTGTTCATCACAGGGCACAATATGTATGTATAATAGGTAGGAGGAATATAAAATGGAAAGAAAAGAACAGCTTTATGAGGGCAAGGCAAAAAAGGTTTTTGCTACTGACGACCCGGATTTATGTATTGTATCATATAAGGATGACGCAACTGCTTTCAACGGTAAGAAAAAGGGTACTATTGTAGGCAAGGGTGTTGTTAACAACAGAATGAGCAACTTTATGTTCAAGATGCTTGAAGAAAACGGTGTTAACACTCACTTTGTTGAAGAAATTAATGACAGAGATACTGTTGTTAAAAAGGTTGAAATTGTACCTCTTGAAGTTATTGTAAGAAACAGAGCAGCAGGTTCTTTCTCTAAAAAGTACGGCGTACCTGAGGGTTCTGACCTTGCTTCTCCTATTTTGGAATTTGACTACAAGTGCGACCCACTTGACGACCCACTTGTAAATAACTATCATATTCTTGCTCTTGGCCTTGCAACACAGGAAGAGATTGACAAGATTTCTGAAATGACCTTAAAGATTAATCAGCTTATGATTGACTTCTTCAAGGAATGTAATGTTGAGCTTGTTGACTTCAAGCTTGAATTCGGCCGTTTCCACGGTGATATTGTCCTTGCTGACGAGATTTCTCCTGACACCTGTCGTTTCTGGGATTTAGATACCCACGAAAAGCTTGATAAGGATCGTTTCCGTCGTGATATGGGCGGTGTAGAAGAGGCTTATGCCGAGATGATGAAGAGAATCGGTCTTGCCGAGTAAATAAATTTTGGATGGTGACATCGTTGAATTTTAATTTTGATAACTTTTCTAAGGAAGGACTCCACGAGGAATGTGGCGTCTTTGGAATTTATGGAAATGACGCTATAAAGCCTTCATATGCTTGCTACAACGGTCTTCTTGCTCTGCAACATCGTGGGCAGGAAAGCTGTGGCATAGCTGTAAGCGATTGTGGCGTTATCGACTACCACAAAGATATGGGATTAGTTACCGAGGTTTTCAACAACAAAATTCTTGATAAACTTGACGGACAAATTGCTGTTGGCCATGTCCGTTATTCAACAGCAGGCGGCTCTGTGCGTGAAAACTCACAGCCGCTTGTTATGCGTTATAAAAAGGGTACTCTTTCCATTGCTCACAACGGCAATTTGACAAATGCCGCTGAAATTAAGCGTAGTTTGGAACGTAGAGGTGCTATTTTTCAAACTACTATTGACTCCGAGGCAATAGCCTATGTTATCGCAAGGGAAAGAAGAAAGGTTCATTCCGTTGAGGAAGCTGTAAGAAACGCAATGAACACCATTGAGGGTGCATATTGCCTTCTTGTTATGAGTCCTCAAAAGCTTATAGCCGCCCGTGACCCAAACGGATTTAGACCTCTTTGCATTGGTAAAGTGGGCAATTCCTATTGCTTTGCAAGTGAATCCTGTGCTTTGGATGCCTGCGGAGCCGAATTTATCAGGGATGTTGAGCCGGGAGAAATTGTTATTGTAAACCAAGACGGAATACGAAGTGACAGAACACACTGCAAAAAGAAAAAGTCAATTTGTATTTTTGAATATATCTATTTTGCAAGAAGTGACAGCAACATTGACGGCGTTTCTGTTTACGAATCCCGTAAGGAAGCCGGCAGAATTTTGGCAAGATGCCATCCTGTGGACGCTGACCTTGTTATCGGTGTTCCCGAGTCCGGAATTGACGCCGCAATAGGATACAGCGAGGAGTCCGGTATTCCTTACGAAAAGGGAATTGTTAAGAATAATTATATTGGCAGAACCTTCATTAAGCCAACTCAAGGCGAAAGAATGAAGAGTGTTAAAATTAAGCTTAACCCATTAAGCTCCATCAAGGGTAAAAGGGTAGTTGTTATTGATGATTCTGTTGTACGAGGAACTACCGTTGACAGAATAGTAACAATGCTGAGGGAAGCAGGAGCAAAGGAAGTTCATATGAGGATTTCTTCTCCTCCGTTTATGTGGCCTTGCTACTATGGAACAGATATTCCTTCAAGGGGCGAGCTTATTGCCTGTAACCACTCTATTGAGGAAATCAGACAGATTAGCGGAGCAGATTCCTTTGGTTACCTTCCTGTTGAACACCTTAAGGAACTGACATTCTCCGATGAAATTAATTTCTGTGAAGGATGCTTTACAGGTAATTATCCCGCAAACATTACCCAAGAACACCTTGAGGGTAAAGAGCGAGGCGGTATGAATTTTAAGAAATCAAAAATAAAGGGGTAGAACAATGAGTAAGGATTGTTACGAATCACCGTTATCTTCAAGATATGCAAGTAAAGAAATGAAATATATTTTCAGCCCGGATATGAAATTCCGCACATGGCGAAAGCTGTGGATTGCACTTGCCGAGAGTGAAATGGAGCTTGGTCTTCCTGTTACACAGGAACAGATTGACGAGCTGAAAGCACACGCTGACGACATTAATTATGAAGTGGCTGAGGAGAGGGAAAAGCTTGTCCGTCACGATGTTATGAGCCATGTTTATGCCTACGGTCAGCAGTGTCCAAAGGCAAAGGGTATTATTCACCTTGGCGCAACATCCTGCTATGTGGGTGACAACACAGATGTTATTATTATGACAGAGGGGCTTAAGCTTGTTAGAAACAAGCTTGTTACAGTTATTCGTGAGCTTTCTGCCTTTGCAGATAAGTACAAGAATCTTCCAACTCTTGCATTTACACATTTTCAGCCTGCTCAGCCTACTACTGTTGGTAAAAGAGCAACCCTTTGGATTCAAGAGCTGCTTATGGACTTAGAGGATGTAGAATATCAGCTTAGCAAGGCAAAGCTCCTTGGCTGTAAGGGTACAACAGGTACTCAGGCAAGCTTCCTTGAGCTTTTTGAGGGTGACCACGAAAAGTGTAAGGAAATTGACAGAAAAATTGCAAAGAAGATGGGTTATGACTCCTGTTTTGCAGTTTCCGGTCAAACATATTCTAGAAAGCTTGATACACAGGTTCTCAATGTTCTTTCAGGCATTGCACAAAGTGCCGCAAAATTCTCTAACGATATAAGACTTTTACAGCACCTTAAGGAGATTGAAGAGCCTTTTGAAAAGAATCAAATCGGCTCCTCCGCTATGGCTTACAAGCGAAATCCAATGCGTTCCGAAAGAATCGGTTCTCTTTCAAGATATGTTATGGTTGATGTTCTCAACGGTGCTTTCACAACTGCTACACAGTGGTTTGAACGAACACTTGACGACTCCGCAAACAAGCGTCTTAGTGTTCCTGAGGCATTTTTGGCTATTGACGGAATCCTTAACCTTTACGCAAATGTTGCCGACGGTCTTGTTGTTTATCCTAAGGTTATTGAGCAAAGACTTAGAAAAGAACTGCCATTTATGGCAACTGAAAATATTATGATGGACGCTGTTAAGCGTGGCGGCGACCGTCAGGAGCTTCACGAAAAGATCAGAACTCATTCTATGGCTGCATCTCGTGTTGTTAAGGAAGAGGGCGGAGAAAATGACCTTCTTGAAAGAATTGCAAACGACCCTGCCTTCGGTGTTACTCTTGACGAGCTTGAGGCAATTCTCGACCCTGCAAAATATGTAGGTCGTGCTCCTGAACAGACAACTGATTTTATCAAAGAGGTTGTTGAACCTGCCATTGCTCCTTATAACGATATTCAGGACGAAAAGGCAGAAATTACTGTATAACTTTGAATAAACATTTTGAAAGGATGTTACATAAATGGTTAAAGCTATTGTAGGCGCAAACTGGGGAGATGAAGGAAAGGGTAAAATTACAGATGTTCTTGCACAGAACAGCGATGTTGTTATCCGTTTTCAGGGTGGAGCTAATGCAGGTCACACCATAGTAAACGATTACGGAAAATTTGCTCTTCATCAGCTACCATCCGGCGTTTTTAACAGCAATGTTACAAATGTGATTGGCAACGGTGTTGCATTTTCAGTTGAAAACTTTGTAAAGGAAATGAAGGAACTTAAGGACAGGGGCGTTCCCGAACCAAAGATTTTGATTTCCGACAGAGCACAGATTGTTATGCCATACCATGTTGCTTTTGATTGCTACGAGGAAGAAAGACTTGGCAAAAACTCCTTTGGCTCAACAAAGAGTGGTATTGCTCCTTTCTACTCAGATAAATACAGCAAAATCGGTTTTCAGATAAACGAGCTTTATGATGATATTGATTATCTAAAGGAAAAGATAGCAAGAACTCTTGAAGTGAAGAATGCAACACTTAAAAATCTTTACAACAAAGAGCCTATCACTGTTGAAGAAGTTTTTGATAAGCTTATGGAATACAGAGATGCTCTTGCTCCATATGTTGCAGACACATTTACTTTCCTACACGACGCTTGTAAAGAGGGTAAAAATATCCTACTTGAAGGTCAGCTTGGCTCACTTAAGGATACTGACTTTGGTATCTACCCAATGGTTACCTCCAGTAACACTATTGCAGGTTACGGTGCAGTTGGAGCAGGCGGTATTCCGCCATATGAGATTAAGGATATTGTCACAGTTGTTAAGGCATATTCAAGTGCAGTTGGCGCAGGTGAATTTGTTTCGGAAATTTTCGGTGACGAGGCAGACGAGCTCCGTAAGAGAGGCGGAGACGGCGGTGAATTTGGTGCAACAACAGGCAGACCAAGAAGAATGGGTTGGCTTGACCTTGTTGCTACTCGTTACGGTTGTCGTGTTCAGGGTGCAACACAGGTTGCTTTTACAGTTCTTGATGTTCTTGGATATTTAGACGAAATTCCTGTTTGCGTTGGTTATGAGCTTGACGGCGAGGTTATCGACTACTTCCCATCAACAACCAAGCTTAAGAGATGTAAGCCTATCCTTAAAAAGCTAAAGGGCTGGAAATGCGACATTGGCGGTATCAAGAAGTATGAGGATCTTCCTGAAAACTGCCGTAAATATATTGAATTTACAGAAAAGGAGATAGGTGTGCCTATCACTATCGTTTCTAACGGTCCTGCAAGAGATGATATTATTTACAGATAAATTTTCGAGGTGAAATATGGTCAATATTAATGAAAAAATACTTGTTCTTGACTTTGGCGGACAGTACAATCAGCTAATCGCAAGGCGTGTTCGTGATCATAATGTATATGCAGAGATTAAGCAATATACCGTAGATATTGAGGAAATTAAAAAAGAAAATTACAAGGGAATCATATTTACCGGCGGACCTAACTCTGTTTATGATATGAGTTCACCTCATTACAGCAAGGAAATTCTTGACCTTGGTATTCCTGTTTTGGGCATTTGCTACGGCTGTCAGCTAATCACATATATGTGTGACGGTAAGGTTGAAAATGCCGAAAAAAGCGAATACGGCAAAATAAAAATCACCGTAAAAAAGCCTGAAAGCAAGCTGTTTAAGGATGTTCCCACAGAAAATATTGTTTGGATGAGCCATACCGATTATATCAGCGAAGCACCAAAGGGTTTTGAAGTTACTGCCTTTTCCGACGACTGCCCTTGTGCAGCAATGGAAAATGTTGAGAAAAACATTTATGCAGTACAGTTCCACCCTGAGGTTACTCATTCACAGTACGGTAAGACTATACTCAAAAACTTCCTTTACGATGTATGTCATTGTACAGGTGAGTGGCAGATGGACAGTTTTATTGAAGATACTGTCAAGAGCCTAAGAGAAATTATCGGTGACAAAAAGGTTGTTTTAGGTCTTTCAGGCGGAGTTGACAGCTCTGTTGCAGCCGCCCTCCTAAGTAAGGCTGTTGGCAATCAGCTCACCTGCGTATTCGTTGACCAAGGTCTTATGCGTAAGAACGAGGGTGACTTTGTAGAAGAAACCTTTACAAAGCTTTTTGATATGAAATTTGTCCGTGTTAATTGCGGAGAAGAGTTTATTTCAAAGCTAAAGGGCATTGTAGACCCTGAACAAAAGCGTAAAATAATCGGAAGTGAATTTTACAAGGTATTTTGGGCAAAGATTAAAGAAGAAGCCGAAGGCGGATTCTTTGCACAAGGCACAATTTACCCGGACTGTATCGAAAGCGGTAAGGGAAATGCCGACACCATTAAAACCCATCACAACAAGGTAAAAATGCCTGACGACATTAAGTTTGACGGTGTTATTGAGCCTCTTAACGAGTTATTTAAGGACGAAGTTCGTGTTGTGGGCGAAAAGTTAGGTATTCCAAAGGAGCTTGTCTGGAGACAGCCATTCCCTGGCCCCGGACTAGGAGTCAGAATTATCGGCGAAATCACAGAAGAAAAGATTAAAGTTTTGCAGGAAGCAGACTATGTTTTCCGTGATGAAATCAAAAAGAGCGGAATTTCCAATGAATTAAGCCAGTTCTTCTGCGTTCTGCCAAATGTTAGAACAGTAGGTGTAATGGGTGACCACAGAACCTACGACCACCTAATCGCCATTAGAGCAGTCACAACAGACGACTTTATGACAGCCGACTTTGCAAGAATACCATACGACATCCTCGCAAGAGTGTCCAACAGGATAGTAAACGAAGTCCAGCACGTCAACAGAGTAGTCTACGACATAACCTCAAAACCCCCCGGAACAATCGAGTGGGAATAATTTTGAGGTCACTAAAAACCCAGTATTTATGCGGGTCTTGACGATTTCAAAGCACAATTTGATAGCAAAATGATAGCAGACTATCAGACCTTTTTATTTATAAGAGTCCGAGTGGTTTGCGAGTAGATTATCTTAAATACTAAAAAGGCATTACTGACTTTTTGCAGTTGGTAATGCCTTTTTTGCGTTTGTTAAACACATAGATGATACAAGAAACTCTTAAAGGTCATTTTATATTTGTAATTACAAGCAATTATGTGACCGTTTTTCCCACTCTCATATATGTCGAATGTGATTATAGCGTAATCGGAACGCTTTATTTCAAATTGAGTTGTTGGGATAAATTCTCCCAAATCACATCGTATGAAAAGTTTTTCTTGTTTTAGGTTGCTAAAGGATGATTTTTGTTTTCTACTTGTTAGTTTTAATGTGCCGTCACTATTAATATCGTAATCAACCTTATAGATGTTAATGTTACTAATACCATATTCGGATTCAAGAACAAATTCACATCCGATGTCATCAACAATTAAGGTATTATCTTCCTCTTCAATATCTATTTTTGAATCATACGGTAAGACTGTTAGTTTTTCATAAAGAGTGTGTTTGTTTTTAGCAACAACCCAAATATGACCAGCT
>JBJEOZ010000045.1:0-9781 GCA_051880975.1 Ruminococcus sp. | reverse complement strand
TAATTTATATTTTTATTTCATATGTAGTATTACCGGGGGTGTTGGTATTATGAAAGCGAAAATTTTTGTGGTGTATTTTTTGTCATTTTCTCTTATTTTTCTTTGCTCCTGTAGTGAGGCGATAGATACTCCCCAAAGCACTCTAAGGGCAAATACTTGGGAATACAGCAGAAAGGATTTTTCCTTAACCTTATCATTTTGTGACGACAACGCAAAAATTGTTGTAAAGGATAAGGATAACAAGGCACAGTACAGCATTAGCGGAATTACAACTGTTACAGATGAAAAAATTACTGTTAGAGATAAAGATACATTAACCGACTACTCCTTTGACTATTTACTAAGGGGAGAAGATGTAAGACTTACATACGAGGGTAAAACCTTAATTCTTAAAAAGCTTTCGGAAAAAGATTTAGCGAAATGAAATAATATTTTATCTGTTTTGGGTCAGCATTTGTTGACCCTTATTTTCAGCCTGTTTCAGCCAAAATATCAAATAATTTATAAAAGTTTAGTTGCTAAACATACGCCATTATGATATAATAACATAAATATGGGGTACTATCCCCAAGAAAGGATTGAAAGTATGGTTGTTTTGGGCATTGACCCCGGTTATGCCATTGTTGGGTACGGTGCAATCAACTACCGCAACAACAGTTTTACGCCGATTTCATTCGGCTCAATAGTAACTGAATCTGACCTTGACTTTAACCGCAGACTTGAAATAATCTATGATGATTTGTCAGAAGTGATAAAGCGTACAAAGCCTGACGCAATGTCTATTGAACGACTGTATTTTCAAAACAATGCCAAAACTGCAATTATGGTTGCAGAGGCAAGGGGAGTTATCCTTTTGACAGCACAGCGGTTGGGTGTTCCTGTTTATGAATACACACCACTCCAGGTTAAAACCGCAGTAACAGGATATGGAAAGGCAAAAAAGCCACAGGTTATGGAGATGACTCGCCGTCTGTTAAAGCTGAAGGATGTTCCAAAGCCTGACGACACAGCAGATGCATTGGCACTTGCAATAACACACACCCAGTCGGCTGGCTCGGGACTTAGAAAGTTTATGATTGATAAAGGAATTAAGTGATGATTTATTCAGTTAGAGGTACTCTCGTACATACAGAGCAAAACTTAGCGGTAGTTGAGTGCGGTGGTGTTGGCTACGGATGTCGCACCACACTAAATACTCTAAGGGATGTTAAGATAGGCAGTGAGGTAACCCTTTACACATATATGTCCGTCAGGGAGGATGCAGTTGAGCTTTTCGGCTTTTCAACCCAAAAGGAACTGCAAACATACAAACTGCTGATAAATATTAACGGTGTAGGTCCAAAGGTTGGAATTTCAATACTGTCCATTCTTTCACCTGAACAGGTGGCTGTGGCGGTTTCCTCAGGTGACTGGAAAACCATCACACAGGCAAACGGTGTTGGCCCTAAAATGGCACAGAGGATTGTACTTGAACTAAAGGATAAGTTCAAAAGCCTTGAAAGTGACGATTCCCTTTCACCAAACGGTGCAAATACATCAGTCAGCGGAAATATACCGTCGGCTGTTCAGGCATTGGCTGTACTTGGCTTTAGCGCCGCAGATGTCACACCAATACTTACAAAGCTTGACCCCAATATGTCTGTTGAACAGATGATTGGCGCAACACTTAAAAAGTTAGGAAAATAAAAAATAGGAAAATAAAATGGATTATCAAAACGATTTTGAATTGGATTACGAAAACAGAATAGTAGACACCCACGAAATTCCCGAGGATAACCTTACAATGGAAAGCGATAATCCCCTAAGACCAAAAACCCTTGACGACTATATCGGACAGGACAAGGTTAAGGAAAATCTGAAGGTGTATATCGAAGCTACAAAGCAAAGGCAGGAGTCACTTGACCATGTACTGCTCTACGGACCTCCCGGACTTGGCAAAACCACACTTTCTCAAATTATAGCCAATGAGCTTGGTGTGAATATACGAATTACATCAGGGCCTGCAATCGAAAAGCCCGGTGACTTGGCGGCAATTCTCACAAACCTTAACGAGGGCGATGTGCTTTTTATTGACGAAATTCACCGCCTTAACAGAAGTGTGGAGGAAATCCTCTATCCTGCTATGGAGGACTTTGCAATAGATATTATCACAGGTAAAGGTCAAATGGCGGCGTCCTATCATCTGCCACTGCCAAAGTTTACTTTGGTAGGCGCTACAACAAGGGCAGGTCAGCTTACCGCCCCGCTAAGGGATAGATTTGGTGTTACCTTACGACTGGAACTTTATTCTCCTGAAGAATTATCAACAATCATCACCCGTTCAGCAGGAATTTTGGGAATAGAGATTGACAGTGACGGTTCCCTTGAACTTGCCTCTCGTTCCAGAGGAACACCGAGAATTGCAAACCGACTTTTAAAGCGAGTTCGTGACTTTGCACAGGTTCTCAATGACGGATATGTAAACTGCGATATTGCCCGAATGGCACTTGACAAAATGGAGATTGACGAGCTTGGTCTTGACCAGAACGACAGAAGAATGTTAGAGGCAATGATTAAGTTTTACAACGGTGGCCCGGTAGGACTTGAAACCTTGGCGGCGGCTATCGGCGAAGAGGCTGTAACCATAGAGGATGTTTACGAGCCTTACCTTATGCAAATAGGATTTTTACAGAGAACCCCTCGTGGCAGATGCGTAACGGCTGAGGGTTACAGACATTTAGGATTCGAGTTTGGCGGTACAGTCAATCAGCCAAACCTCTTTGGAAATTGATTAAAAGGAGTATAATTATGGGAAGAATTTTTGGTACAGACGGTGCAAGAGGAATTGCAAATAAGGAGCTTACAGTTGACTTGGCTCTTTCAATCGGCAGAGCTGCCGCAGTTGTGCTTACAAGTGAGGATGTTAAGCACCCCACATTTGTTATCGGTAAGGATACAAGAATTTCAGGAGATATGCTGGAGGGTGCACTTGTTGCAGGACTAACCTCCGTTGGTGCAAATGTAATTATTTTGGGAGTTGTTCCCACACCGGCTGTTGCATACCTTGTAAAGCACTACAAGGCTGACGCAGGAATAATGATTTCAGCATCACACAATCCCTTTGAATTTAACGGGATAAAGCTTTTCAACGAGGACGGATTTAAGCTACCTGATGAAATAGAAGAAAAAATTGAGGACATTATTCTTGACAAGGAGCATAGTGCAGACCTTTCCTTTGGCAAGGATATAGGTACAGTAAGCTACCGCAAGGAGGGTGCAGATTTATACATTCAGCACGTTAAGTCAACTATTGAGGGCGACCTTTCAGGACTTGAAATTGCCCTTGACTGCTCCAACGGTTCTTCCTCGGTTACAGCGGAAAAGCTGTTTACAAGCCTTGGTGCAAAGGTGCATATTTTGTCTGCAGACCCTGACGGAGTAAACATCAACAAGGACTGCGGTTCAACCCATATGGAAAACCTTATGGACTATGTAAGGAAAAATCACCTCCAGGCAGGACTTGCCTTTGACGGAGATGCCGACAGATGCCTTGCCGTTGACGAAAAGGGCAATATGGTTGACGGTGACTTCCTCATTGCAATTTGTGCAGACGACTTCCACCGCCGTGGTAAGCTAAAGGGCGACGCTGTGGTTGGTACAGTAATGACAAATATGGGATTCCAAAAGTTCTGCGAAGAGAAGGGACTGCGTTTTGAGGCAACCAAGGTTGGTGACAGATATGTTCTTGAGGAAATGCAGTTAAGCGGTTACAACATTGGCGGTGAGCAAAGCGGACACATTATTTTCAGCGACTTTGCCACAACAGGTGACGGTCAGCTCACAGGTGTTCAGCTGATGTCAATTATGAAGAGAAGAAACGAAACCCTTTCCGAAATGGCAAAGGTTATGAAGAGATACCCACAGGTTCTCATCAATGTTAAAATTTCCAACGAGATGAAACCAAAGTTCTATACAGACAAGCACATCAAGGCTGAAATTCAGCAGGTTACAGATATTCTGGGTGACAGAGGAAGAATTCTCATTCGTGTTTCTGGCACAGAGCCTCTTGTTCGTGTTATGCTTGAGGGCGAGGATTATCAGGAAATTTCTGTTTTGGCTGAAGAGGCGGCAAGTGTTGTAAGGGAAAGATTGGCTTAATGAGAGTAGCAGATAAATGGCAGGATTATGAGCTTATTGATTGCTCCGACGGAGAAAAACTGGAGCGTTGGGGGGATGTAATCCTGATACGACCCGACCCCCAAATAATTTGGCATACCCCAAGGAAAAACCCTTTGTGGAAAAAGGCTCACGCAAGATATTTCCGCAGTAACAAGGGCGGGGGAGAATGGCAGATATATCGAAAAATCCCAAAGCAGTGGTCTGTAAGGTATGAGGATTTGCTCTTTAATGTAAAGACAATGGGCTTTAAGCATACGGGAATTTTCCCCGAACAGGCTGTAAACTGGGATTTTGCAAGGAATAAGATAAAGGAAGAAAACAGAGAACTAAACATCCTTAACCTCTTTGGCTACACAGGCTGTGCCACCCTGTCCTGTATGAAAGCAGGTGCAAAGGTGTGCCACGTTGACGCATCAAAGGGTATGGTGCTTTGGGCAAAGGAAAACGCAGTTACAAGCGGTATAGCAGACAAGCCTGTAAGGTGGCTTGTGGACGACTGCATCAAGTTTGTGGAGAGGGAAATCCGCCGTGGTCATCACTATGACGGAATTATAATGGACCCACCGTCATACGGACGAGGACCAAACGGAGAGGTTTGGAAGTTAGAGGACAACCTTTATTCTCTTATAGAATTATGCGAAAAGGTTTTGTCCGATAATCCGGTATTTTTTATACTTAATTCATACAGCACAGGGCTTTCAGCCGGTGTTATGGAATATATGCTTGGAGCAATTCTAAAGCCAAAGTTCGGCGGCAGGGTTAGCTCTGACGAAATAGGGTTAAGGGCAAGTGACTCTGGTCTTGTATTGCCCTGCGGTTCAACTGCTATCTGGGAGAAATAGTTGTTGACATATTAGAAGAAGTGGAGAATATATGAGTTTTATATCTGTGGAGAATGTGTCGTTTCATTACGACAACAACGACCCCGAAAGATTAATAACCGAAAATGTAATAGAAAACCTTAATATGAAGGTTGAAAAGGGCGAGTTCCTCTGTGTTCTTGGTCATAACGGCAGTGGAAAAAGCACCCTTGCAAAGATGTTTAATGCAATGCTCCTTCCAACTGAGGGCAAGGTGTATGTTGACGGTATGGATACATCAGACGAAAGCCTTTGCTTTAAGATAAGGAGCAATGTGGGACTTGTTCTGCAAAACCCCGACAATCAGCTGGTTGCCTCTGTTGTAGAGGAGGACATTGCCTTTGGCCCCGAAAACCTTGGCGTACCGCCAAAGGAAATTCGCCAAAGGGTTGACTCTGCACTAAAGGCGGTTGATATGTACGACTACCGCAAAAATGCCCCCTACAAGCTAAGCGGTGGACAAAAGCAAAGGATAGCCATTGCCGGTATTCTTGCAATGGAGCCAAGGTGCATAGTTCTTGACGAGCCAACTGCAATGCTTGACCCTCGTGGCAGGCAGGAGGTTATGGAAACCATAACAAGGCTTAACAGGGAGCATAACATAACCGTTGTGCTGATTACCCACTATATGGACGAGGCTGTCCTTGCTGACAGGGTTATTGTTATGGACAGGGGAAAAATCCTTACACAGGGTACACCACAACAGGTTTTTTCACAGGTGGATTTGCTAAAGGAACATTCCCTTGATGTGCCACAGGCAACAGAAATTTGCCACAGACTAAAAAATATGGGTGTAAGCATTAAGGAATTACCCCTTGACGAAGAGGGCTGTGTAAAGGCTCTGTGGGAGGTGCTGAGATGAGTGTAGTAATCAGTACCCAAAACCTTACAATGACCTATGGCTCAAACACACCCTTTGAAAAGTCAGCGGTAAATAACCTTAATATCGAAATCAACGAGGGTGAATTTTTAGGAATTATCGGTCATACAGGCAGTGGAAAAAGTACCCTTGTGCAGATGCTGAACGGACTGATTACACCAACAAGCGGAAAGGTTCTTTTAAGAGGTAAGGATATTAACGAAAACAAAAAGGAGCTTAGGAAAGTTCGTTTTCAGGTTGGTATGGTTTTCCAGTACCCCGAATATCAGCTTTTTGAGGAAACTGTGTACAAGGATATTTCCTTTGGCCCTATAAATATGGGCATAACAGGGGAGGAGCTTGACAAAAGGGTAATGGACTCCGCAAGGTTTACAGGACTGAAAAAAAGCTTACTCCAAAAATCCCCCTTTGAACTGTCAGGTGGAGAAAAAAGGCGAGCCGCCATTGCAGGAGTAATTGCAATGGACCCCGATGTCCTCATTCTTGACGAGCCTACAGCGGGCCTTGACCCGCAGGGCAGGGATATGCTGTTAAATCAAATTTCCCTCTACCATAAGGAGAGGAAAAACACAGTCATTCTTGTATCCCACTCAATGGAGGATATTGCAAGGGTGGCAGACAGAATCCTTGTTATGTGTAGGGGTAATGCAGAAATCCTTGACACTGCAAAGAATGTCTTTGCACAGGGGGAAAGGCTGGAGAAAATGGGACTTCGTGTTCCACAGATTACAAAGATAACACAAAAATTAAAGGAAAAGGGAATAGATTTACCCGAGGGAATTTTGACTGTTGACGATGCTTTCGACAGCATTGTTTCTCTCCTGAAAAAGGAGGGTAAAATATAATGAAAGATGTAGTTTTCGGTCAGTATATTCCCGGCAACAGCTTGATTCACAAGCTTGACCCAAGGGCAAAGCTGATTTTTCTTGTAATATATATTGTGCTGATATTCTGCACATTCAACTTTTATGCGTTGGCAATTCCATTTTGCCTTGCAATTTTGTTTATGCTTTTAAGCAAGGTGCCTGTTAAGCAGTACCTTAAAAGTATGAAAATGATGATATTCGTCATTATAATAACCTCGGTTTTCAACCTGTTTTACGGTGGGGGCAAGGTGTACTTTACACTTGGACCTCTTTCGGTAACAGAGGGTGGCATCAACAATGCAATAATCATTGTTTCAAGGATTGTCTGCCTGTTGATTGTATCGGCAGCACTGACCTTTACAACCTCACCCACTGACCTTACAGACGCCATAGAAAGGCTGATGAAACCACTAAAGGTTTTCCACATTAAGGTTCACGAGATTGCAATGATGATGTCTATTGCGTTAAGATTTGTTCCAACCCTCCTTGAAGAAACCGACAAAATTATGATGGCTCAAAAGTCAAGGGGTGCAAACCTTGACGACGGAGGACTTGTGAAAAGGGCGAAGGCTCTTATCCCTGTGTTTATACCTCTGTTTGTATCAGCATTTCGCAGGGCTTTTGACTTAGCTATGGCTATGGAATGCAGATGCTACAACGGCGGTGAGGGCAGAACAAGGATGAAATCCCTCCATTTGCAAAAACGAGATTATTTTAGTACTGTATTCTTTGTATTGATTATAGCAGGAGTTGTCCTGCTTGACATTTTCCTGCCGGGTGTAGTGAGATGAGAAATTTATTAATTACAATGTCTTATGACGGTAGCTGTTACCACGGTTGGCAAATTCAAAAGAATGCCCTAACCGTTCAGGAGGTTTTTCAGGAGGCACTTTACAAGATTATTTCCGAAAAGCCTGACATCAAGGCTTGCTCCAGAACAGACAGCGGTGTCCACGCAAATATGTTTTGCCTTAGTATGAAGCTAAACCACCAAATTCCCCCTGAAAGGCTTGTGGGTGCATTAAACAGATTTTTGCCACTTTCCATTTCGGTGATTGATTGTGTTGAGGTTCCACTTGATTTTCACGCAAGGTACAACTGTAAGGGCAAAAGATATGTGTATAAAATATGGAACAATCCCATCCGTGACCCATTTTTAAGGGATTACGCCTATCATTACCGTTGGAAAATTGACGAAAATCTCCTTAACAAGTCTGCTCAGGATTTTGTTGGCAAACACGACTTCACCTCCTTTTGTACAGACGACGGAAGAACAATGGACAATATGGAGCGTACCATAAGCCTGTTTACTGTGGAAAGACAGGGGGATATGGTAACAATGACTGTGGAGGCAGACGGTTTTCTTTACAATATGGTTAGGATTATGGTGGGAACTTTGCTGAAAATTCAGCAGGGAAAAATTCCTCCCGACGGTATTCCAAAGCTGTTTGAGCAAAAGAGCCGAAACCACAAGGGTGTAACAGCACCGCCACAGGGGTTATATCTTCAGCAAGTTAATTATTGAGGAAAATTATGAGTAAGCATGGAATTAACGAGAATAAAAAGAAGAATAAAAAAACAAAAACAAAAGCATACAGAGATACTGCTGTAAAGAAGGCTAAAACGCCTAAGCAGAACAAACAGCGTAGAGGTCGTAAAACTGTCAGCTACGAGAATGTTCCCATTGACGAGTACAGGGAGTACTCCCAAAACGAAGTCAAGTTTAATAAGAATATTCTGAAAAAGACCTTGATAATTTTCGGTGTTCTTGTGGTGCTTGTGTTGTCTGTTACCCTGTTTGTAAACAGGGATAACATCAGTTGGGATAACTTTACTGCATGGTTCAGCGAAAGTGTAATAGGCTCATCAAAGGGTGAGGGCTACCCCACAGAAATTATGGGCACAACTGTAAGTAAGGGGAACTTTAAGCTTATAGGCGGACGTGCCTGCTATGCCAGTGACACATCATATGTTGAGCTTAGCGACACAGGAGGAAAAATAATCAACTCACAGCTTAGCTTTAGCAATCCTGTTGTCCGTGGTACTCAAAACCACAGTATAGTTTACGGCCTTTCAAGCAAAGGTTTTTTGATTAACGATGCCCAAAAAACAAAGCACAAGGGAACAACTAAAAAACCTATCTTTACTGCTGATGTTAACAACAACGGTGATTATTGCATTGTAACAGAGGGCAGTGGTTATTTGTCTGTATTAACTGCATACAGCAAAGATAACGAAAAGAAGTACGAGTATTCCTTTGCCGACTATTACATCACCTGCGTTTCTATCAACGACTCAGGCACAGGAGCAGTCTGTTGCGGTGTAACCACAGTAAACGGTGCAGAGCATTCCAAGGTTTATGTACTGGACTTTACCAGCGAAAAGCCTGTTAGGGAGTATGAATTTTCCGAATCGGTAATATACGACTCCTTCTATCTGTCCTCCAATATGGTAGGAGCTGTTGCCAACAATGCCATATATTTTATGGACTTTGACAGCGACACTCCCGCAAAAACAGAGTACAATTCAAGAACACTTAAAACATATGACTATAACCCTGCAACAAAGAATTTAACTGTTGCACTTTCACGAAGCGGTGACGGAAGAAACTGCGATATACTGTTCTTTAATTCTTCCGGAGAAAATGAATACACCATAAAAAGCGATTACAGAGTGGATTCCATTAGCACCTACAAGGGTACCCTTGGTATTCTTTCGGAGGGAACAGCATATATTCTTGAAGAGGACGGTAATGTTGACACAAGTATAGACGCAGGCAACGACGCTCAGGCTATTTTGCTTTATGATACTGACAAAGCCTATATTTTGGGAATCAGCGAAATTCGTGATGCTGAATTCGATTAGCAGGTGATGTTATGTCTTTGGCATTAGATTTAGGAGTAATTGTCACTGTAATTCTCACTGTAATCGTGTGCTTTAAAAGGGGTTTTGCAAAGACCGTTTTGGGACTTTTAAGCAACATAATTTCTGTTGTAGGTGCATTTGTACTTGGCACA
>JBJEOZ010000044.1:0-2079 GCA_051880975.1 Ruminococcus sp. | reverse complement strand
CTGTCTCTTTCATGGAATACTCGCCGGACTGCTTAAGCATTTCTATCGTGTCATCTAATGTCATAAGGGAATTTGTCTCCGTGATTCCCTTCCAGTTCTCGATGACAAAAACCATTTCATTTAGTTTCATTTTGCCTCCTAACCGAAAACATCTGACAAAACATACGCTCTGTCAGATGTAATCTTTAAATATTCTTTTACTGTGGTCTGCCAATGAGCACAATGCTTCCCACATTCGGTACTGCATTGTAAGTTACACCATAAGCAACACCTTTTGCTTCTACCACCATTCCATTTCCAACATACACAGCCACATGACTGATATTCTTATATCTGCCATTTCTCTCATAACTGTAGAAAATCAAATCTCCCGGCTGCATATCTGCATAAGCTACCGTGTGACCTGCACTGTCAAGACCTTCTGCCTCCGCAGCAGCCGTATTTGCTCCACCGTAGCTGATATCAATACCGGCTGCTTTCCATGAATAATAAGCAAGGGAACTGCAATCATAATAATTGCCTGTGTCTCTGTACTGCTGACTGTACGGATAGCCTACCTTTGTCAGTGCATAGGAGACAACTGTTCGCTGTGTCGGGTCTGTAATGCCCTGCAAAATGGCATCCACCTCTGCCTGTGTCAGAGCTGATTGCGGTGTGACACCACTTGTACTGCCAAACATCCGCATCATTTCTTCAACCAGTTCGATTTGATCCGAATCGAAATTGTATTCCGTTATCATGTCATAACAGGTTTTCAGCTTCACATTGACATACAATACAGTCTGTGTAGTGGTTGAGCCATCCTCATTTTCAGTGGTTTCACTTCCGGAACTTGTTGTGTAGGAACACATATCGTCAAATACCTCTTTAAGCTTACTCTTGGAGGTATCATTCATAACGGTTGCAGTATCCCCAACTCCATATTTGACCATATAGATGGTGACAATATCATTGAAGTTTCCTGCACTTTCCCCTTCAAAGTCCACATACACAATCTGCCCGGTATCGTATCCCGTGTGTTCATTTGCCAGAGTGTTAATATCCCTGTTAAACTCCGAGACATAGGCACTTGTTACCGTAGTGACCGTATCTCCCGACTCCAGCGGTGGGAGAAAAAAAGCAAATGGTGAGTTGTAGAGAATAGCAATTACTGCTACTACCGGAAGAACTGTTACTGCAATCAGTAATACAAGTACCAGCAAAAATCCTCCCACTGCAACCATAATCTTTTTTATGGGTAGTGCCATTTTGTTGACAAACAAATCTTTAACAAGCTTTGCAAAACTGTCCTGCTGTTCACCTTCTGCTTTCATCTTATCAAGAAAGAACTTGATTTTTCGGTTTCTGCTGTTTCTCTGGGCATCCATCTTATCAATCTTATCTCCAACCGCCTTACCCACAGCAATACCAATCAGAGGAGCATACGGACCCGTCTCTGCTCCGGCTGCTGTTCCTGCAACAGTAGTTCCAACTTTTGCTGCTACTTTTGCACCTTCCTTTGCCGCTGCCTTGGCAGTCTCTTTGGATGCCTCCTTTGCAGCGGTCTTAGCAGTTTCTTTTGCTGTTTTCTTGGCAAGCTTCTTTCCGGCTTCCACCTTTTTGATACGCTTTCTTTTCTCAGCCAGTGCCTTTCGCCTGAATAATTCAGCTCCCTTGGATGCTGTCCCCGTTACCGGTCTTGTTGCAACATAAGCAATATTTGCCGCATCCCTGACTTCCTCACCGCCTTCCATCTGGCTTAACGCAGTCTGTGCCCCGGCTGCTCCTGCCACCTTAATGGAAGAATTCTTTGTCTTAATGGACTGCTTGGATTCCTTTAATGCTGCCCGGTACTGCCTGAACATTCCCTTCTTTGCATTATCAACCGGATGAATCGTACTCCTCCGAAACTTCTTGTTTTCAGTAGTTGCAATCTTCGACCCTTTAATCTTCGGACTGCGGTCAACCGTATAAATGTTGGAAGCTTTGATGGACGCTTTCTTTGGTTCATGTGTATGAAGCTTTGCTTTCTTCTTGGTATGGATCACCATAGGCTTGTCATCGACCTTTTTGATTTTCAATTTTCTCACCTTCTTTCTA
>JBJEOZ010000043.1:0-2081 GCA_051880975.1 Ruminococcus sp. | reverse complement strand
TGGCTTTGTATTGTTGCGGCGGCTCCAATCGCCGTTGCAGGATTTTGGGGTTATAACGGTATGAACTTTGAGGAGTTTATCGGGGCGTGGTTTCGTTCTGAGTTTTTAGCCGCAGGAATGAGAAAATTTGAAAGAACAAACTACCTATATGAAATTGTAAAGGAGGAACTTGACAATGGCAATATGGGGTCTGTTCGGAAGAAAAAACCGAATAAAAAAGCAAAAGCGGAAGATTGCAAAGACGGTACAGCAGTCCATTCCGATTGATGCGGTCTATAAGGACGGAATATTTAGAACGGGACGGCTGTTTTCAAAGTCGTGGAGGTTTTCTGATATAAACTATGCTGTGGCTTCAGATGACGACCAACTGCAAATGTTCCTTGCCCACTCTGCAATATTAAACGGACTTCCGACAGATGCAATGGCGGAAATCACGATATACAACAGGCAGCTTCATAACAAGGTATTTGAGCAGATTACAACTCCGTCCGACAACCCGAACTACAAAAAATACACCAAAGAGCTGAACGGAATACTTTGCGATAAAATGTCGGAGAGTAATAACATCGTTCACGAAAAATATATCACCGTTGCCACAGAGAAAAAGAATATCGAGGAAGCAAGGACTTTCTTTACCCGTGTAGGAAACGACCTGACGGCAGACTATGCGAAAATATCGTCAAAAATAGCGGAGCTTGGTTACAAGGACAGGCTTCGCATTTTTAATGACTTTTTCAAGACGGGCGAAAATGAGGAGTTTAACTTCGACCTCAAAAAAGCTATGGCGAGAGGTGCGGACTTCAAGGACTATATCGCGCCCGACAGTATTGAATTTAAGAAGGATTATATTAAAATCGGCGATAAATACGCAAGGACAATTTTCTTAAAAGAATATCCGTCCTTCTTAAAGGACAGTATGATTTCAGAGCTTACGGACTTTTCAAGGAGTATGATGCTGTCTATCACCATACAGCCGATACCAACTGATGAAGCGGTTAAAATCGTTCAGAAAAAGCTGCTTGCCATTGAAACGGATATTACAAAATGGCAGCAGAAGCAGAACGAAAATAACAATTTTTCTGCTAATATTCCTTATGAAATGGAGCAAATGCGAAAGGAAATCAAAGAATTTCTTGACGACCTCACTACTCGTGACCAGCGTATGATGTTTGTTACCGTAACACTTCTGCACATTGCAGACAGCTTGGAGCAGCTTGACAACGACACGGAAACGCTGATGTCAATCGGCAGAAAGCACCTTTGTACTTTTGCAACGCTGAAATATCAGCAGGAGGACGGTATGCAGACAGTATTGCCATACGGAACACTAAACATTAAAGCTATGAGGACGCTCACAACTGAAAGCACGGCGGTGCTTTCACCGTATAAAACGCAGGAGATTATCGACAAAGGCGGTTTGTATTACGGTATCAATGCCATTTCCCATAATCTTTTGATGTGTAACAGAAAGCTGCTGCTAAACGGTAACGGCTTTATTCTCGGTGTGTCCGGCTCCGGTAAATCCTTTGCGGCAAAAATGGAAATTCTGATGGCGGCACTATTCTCAAACGACGATATTATTATCGTAGACGCAGAGCGTGAATATGGCTCGCTTGTGCGTAATCTCGGCGGCGAGGTAATAACTCTTTCCACTTCATCGGAAAACCATATAAATGCCCTTGAGATAAACAGTGATATTGATATGGACGAAAACCCTGTTTCTATTAAATCGGAGTTCCTTATATCTCTTTTCGACCAACTGTTAAAGAGTACAGATTCAAGACTCGGCGGCGGTGTCGGTGCAAAAGATAAATCTATCATTGACCGCTGTGCAATCAAGGTGTACGGTGATTTTTTAAACGGCAAATCGGAGTATATGCCGACTTTGGTAGACTTTAGGAACGAGCTTTTAAGACAGCCGGAGGACGAAGCACAAGACCTTGCCTTGTCGCTTGAAATCTTTACGACAGGCTCTCTTGACGCATTTGCACATCAGAGTGATGTCAATGTCAATAACCGCATTGTTGCGTATGACATATTGGAGCTTGGCGAACAGATGAAGTCTATCGGACTTTTGATAA
>JBJEOZ010000042.1:0-2084 GCA_051880975.1 Ruminococcus sp. | reverse complement strand
CCCTTTGACAGGTGTAGTGAAATTGATTTATATATAGAGGGCTGGGAAGATTTTAAAGACGGCGACTACACCATTGAGGATAAGGCCGTAATGAAGAAAATCATTGAGAACTACAACAAGGATAAGGATATTCTCGGTTCGTCATTTGAGGATGCTTATGATGAAGATGCAGTTATGAATATAGATGGTGAAATTTACTACACCACAGATGACGGTGACACTATGGGATATGAAGAATACTTTGATATCAGCAAAGAACATAAAAACACCATAAAGTACCTCAAGTCCATTGATTTGGAAAAGTACTTTGATGATTATGATGATTCAGATTATTACGATTAAGTAGGATAATCATTTGCTTATTACCTATATTTCTACCCCCTTACAACGGCTCCCTTTTATTGGGAGTCGTTTTTTTAGGTGTGAGGTAATGGTGAATAGGGATGAGCCGTTTTTTAGTGATGAGGTAATAGTGAATGGGGATGAGGTTGGCGGTTTTCTATTTCAACCTCACAAATTTTTTCAGTAGCTCCTTGCCTTTAAAGGGTATTAGGGGGTAGAGGTAGCTTTTTCCTGACAGGGTTTTGTTGGTGGCGAGGAGTATGAACAATGTTATCACTCCAAGGGCAAAGCCCCAGATGTTCAGTAGTTGGGTTAGTATCAGTAGGAAAATTCTCATAAATTTTATTGAGTAGGAAAGCTCTTGACTTGGCTGAGAGTAGTTTGCTATTGTGACAAATGCCATATACAAAATTGTTTCCGTACTTGCAAAACCTGCGTCCACTGCAAATTGAGATAGTGCAATACCGCCGATTATTCCCAAGGTGGTGCTTAGTGTGTCGGGGGTGTTGATTGATGCAAGGCGAAGTCCGTCTATTGCTATTTCAACAAGTATAAGTTGCCAAAAAAGTGATATGTTTTGTGGCTGGTCGATTATTGTAAACTGCAAAAACTGTGGTACATAGTCGGGAAACTGATTTGCAAGTAGCCAAAGAGGTGTGATAAACAGGGAGAAAAATGTGACGAGGTACCTTGAAAGCCTTAGGTATGTTCCTGTTACAGGTGGAAAATAGTAGTCGTCTGCCTCCTCCATAAGGTCGAATACTGATGTGGGGATAATTATGGCTGTGGGTGCATTGTCAACGATTATTGCAATGTTTCCCTTTAGCACATTGGCTGATGTTGAGTCAGGCCTTTCGGTGTACTTTACCTTTGGGAATGGATTAATCCACTTTGGCTTTATAAGTGCCTCAACAAATGCCTGTTGTGTCATAGAAAGTCCGCCGTCGTCAATGTTTTTGATATTCCTTTTAATTTTTTCCAAAAGCTGTTTGTCCACTCGGTCGTTCATATATACAAGTGCTATGTCGGTTTTTGAGCTTTTTCCTGCCTGCATTGCACTTATGGTCAGGTTTTTGTCACGGATTCTCCGCCTTACAAGTACGCAGTTGTGTATGAAAATTTCGGTAAATGCGTCACGACTTCCCCTTAATACTTTGTCGTTAACAGGCTCGGCTGTTTCCCTTTGTGGGTATGTCCTTGTGTCTATTAGGATTATGTCCTCTATGCCGTCAATGGTCATTAATGCTATACCCGAAAGAAGTGCCGTTACAATTTCGCTTGTATTTCTGCTTTTTGTCACCTCAACATAGGGAATACAGTTTTCCATAAAGCTGTCGGCGTCCTTTAAAAAGCTGTCGTCGCTGATGTCGTAAAAGAACTCCATCAGCTTTTCCATAATATCATCCTTTAAAAGACCGTCTATAAAGTATAGGGCGGTCTTTTTCTTGTTTATCCTTATAATTCTTTTTACTATGTCAAAGCTTTCGTTTGCCCTTGTGAGCTTGTCAAGGACAGTAATGTTATTTTCTATATTAGAATTAAACAAATAAATCACCATTTTTATTATCCCAACAAAGTATGCAATTATTGCATTTTTTGTAAACAATATATTAACATTTTTCGGAAATTGCATTTTACTATGCAATTTTTTTGTTTTTCGGGGTATGGTTGCAGGATATTTATTTAAAGACTAACTATTAAAAGTCAATAGGTAAATGAAAAGTTTCCCACATTGATTTCAC
>JBJEOZ010000041.1:0-10118 GCA_051880975.1 Ruminococcus sp. | reverse complement strand
TATTACTTTAAGACTATGCCTTTTGTAAAAATTGGTACAAAAATTTATTACGGTGACTATTCCAACATCAAATCAATATAAAATAAAGGAGTTGTGCGTATTTTTCACAACTCCTTTTTAAATGCGTTCTGTTTTCGACAAAAACTGTTGTATTAATGTGTCATAATATAGAAATAATCAAAAAAATATAAAACACAACAACAAGGGTGGTATTATATGATACCATATATTGGGGTTTAATTCAACTAAAGAAATAAAAAATTGGTTATTTTAATGGGAAATTTTACCTATTACACAATATATAGTCCCGCTATTTGTGCAAAATACCGCAAAAATCGCCTTGAAATGAGGTTACAAATATGTTACAGTATACTGAGGAAACACTGAATATATCACGCTATACGCTATTTGTGCTACCTGACAAAAAATCTGACTTCACAATCCTGTGCAAATGATTTAATCAGTGTTCCCTAAGAACGGAGAATTACTATGTCCAGAAAAATTGGTTATGCCTTTCTTTGCAAAAAAGGAAAGGTGAGAAAGAAAAATCAAGATAACTACTGGTGTATGGGTGATTATCTGCCACAGGAAAACGAAGGGCAGGAAAGAACCATTACAGGTCAAATAAATCTTAAGGAAATTAAGGGTGCATTTTGCGTATTTGACGGTATGGGCGGTGAGGCTTGCGGAGAAGTTGCCTCATCTATATCTGCCACCACATTTAACAACATTTACAAGTCAATTGTTGACTTTGATGTACAGAGCATTGTGGATATGTGCTACATAATGAACAAGAATGTTTGTCGTTTTGCTCAGAGGCACAGTATCCAGTATATGGGTACCACAGCGGCAATGCTGTTCTTTGAAAATAAAGAGGTATATGCCTGTAACTTAGGCGACAGCAGAATTTTTCTTTTAAGAGGAGATTCCCTTCAAAAAATCTCGGTTGACCATGTGGCAGAGGGTACAATTTTTAAAAAGCCACCCTTGACCCAGCACTTGGGGATTCCACGTGACGACTTTAAAATTGACCCTTACATTGTTTCGCTAAAAATACGCAAGGGTGACAGATTTCTCATATGCTCCGACGGACTTACAGATATGCTTAGCAAAGAGGATATTGAGGCATTTATGGTTGAAACCCACAACATTGAGGACTGCGTAAATGATATGATGGAGCTTGTCTATGCACGTGGAGCTGTGGATAACACCACCATTGTGCTGTGCGAGGTTAGATAGTAATGATACACTTCTTTTGATAGGAGTGTATTTTTTTATTTTATATAAAAGTTTAAGGGAGATTTGCGACTGATAAAAAATTTAAGAAATATATTGACAAAATAAAAAATAGTGAATATAATAAAAATAACATATGAACAATTATTCATATGTACACACAGTCATTTCAAAATATATTATCAGCAGGAGGATTTGCTATGGAAAATAAATGTACAAATCACAGCGAACATAAGGATGAAATGCTTAGGGCAAAAGAAAATTTGCCTGACGAAAACAAGGTTGCCTTGCTCGCAGATTTTTTTAAGGTGCTTGGTGACAGTACAAGGCTAAAAATTATAGGTATTCTCCGCCACAACAAACTTTCGGTTTGTTGCATTGCCGATTGCCTTGGTATGGAGCAAAGTGCCATCAGCCATCAGCTAAAGGTGCTTCGCAACAATCACATTGTTAAGGTGGAAAAACAGGGAAAGCAAAGCTTTTACAGCCTTGACGACCTTCATGTTGAACTGATTTATCAAATGTGTCTTGAGCATATTTTGGAGGATGAGTGATGGAAGATTTTAAGGTAACAGGTATTCATTGCGGTTGCGGAAACTGCCACAATGATGATGATTGTAAAACCGAAAAGCATAGCCACAATGGGGATTGCTGTGAACATCATAACTGTTGTAACGGTGAAGAAAATTCCCACTGTTGCAATGATGAACATAGTCATAATTCTTACGATGACGAGGAAGAACACCACAGTAAACTAAAGGGTATTCTCCTTGGTGTTTCTGCGGTGATTACCGCAATAAGCGTTATTTTACATTTAACTGTTGACTTTAACCCCATTGTAATTGGAATAGCCTGCGGTGTGGCAACTGTCCTTGCAGGTAACGAAATATTCCTAAAGGGTATAAAGTCAGCCATAAGGCTAAAGCTTGACGAAACTACACTTCTTACTATTGCAGTGATTGCAGCATTTTGCCTTGGAGAATTTACCGAGGCGGCTTTGGTAACAATACTATTCTGCTTTGGGGAGTTACTGGAGGATATTGCAGTAAGTCGTTCAAAAAAGAACATAGAAACCTTGGCACAAATCAGACCTGACAAGGCGATTCTCATAGAAAACGGGAAAGAGGTTGAAGTGCCTGCCGAAAATGTTAAGATAGGCAGTACAATCCTTGTAAGACCATACGAGAGAATCCCTGTTGACGGCACTATTGTACAGGGTAACTCCTCAATAGACACCTCTGCCATAACAGGTGAGAGTGTTCCCGTTGACGGTGCTAAAGGAACTGAGGTTATGAGTGGTATGCAAAACGGTGAGGGCGTCATAAAGGTTGTCACCACCAAGACAGCGGAAAATTCCGCAGCATCCAGAATACTTAAAATGGTGGGAGAGAGCCAAAAAAATAAAGGTGACTCCGAAAAATTCATAACAAGATTTGCAAGAGTTTATACACCTATTGTAATAGTAATATCGGTTTTGGTGGCGGTTGTTCCAACCCTTATTTTGGGTAACTTCTCCCTTTGGCTGTACAGAGCCCTTGTGTGCCTTGTGGCGTCCTGCCCTTGTGCCATAGTAATTTCCGTTCCACTTGCTTACTTTGCAGGCATAGGCGGTGCAAGTAAAAAGGGAATTATGATAAAGGGCGGAAAGTATGTTGAGGCACTTTCAAAGGCAGATTGCTTTGTGTTTGACAAAACAGGTACGCTTACAACCGGAAAAATCAAGGTTGGCAGTGTAACAGCCTTTGGAGATATGAGTGAAGAACAAATCCTCAGCTATTGTGCTTCTGCGGAAGAATACAGTACTCACCCTATTGCCCTTGCCATAAAGACAAAAGCAAAGGAAAGTAATGTTGCAGTGATTAAGGCTGATAATATTACAGAAAAAGCAGGTCACGGTGTGTCGGCAGAAATTGAGGGAAAGAAAATTTCTGTGGGTGGAGTTGGACTGCTGACAGATAATGACAAAGATAAGGTAAAGGATAATTCATCTGTGTTCCTCATCGTCAACGGCAAATTACAAGGTGGAATAACGGTGACTGACACAATCCGAAAGGAAAGTGAAAATGTCCTTAATACACTAAAAGGTATGGGTGCAAATCAACTTGTTATGCTGACGGGGGACAGGGAAGACAAGGCGAAAAATATTGCAGACCTTGCAGGAATTACAACTGTGTACAGCAATCTCCTCCCTGATGAGAAGGTTAGCCGTATGGAGGAGCTTAGGAAAAATCACAATTCAACTGTGTTTGTAGGTGACGGAATAAACGACGCACCTGTAATTGCTTTGGCTGACTGCGGAGTTGCAATGGGACTTGGAAGTGACGCCGCCATTGAGGCAAGTGACGCAGTACTTGCTGACGGTACACTTAAACAGTTGCCCTTTATGGTAAAAATCTCACGAAAGATTATGTCAACAATCAAGGCAAACATTACCTTTGCCCTTGTTGTAAAAGCCCTTGTAATCGCCCTTGCTGTGGTGGGAATTGCCCCAATGTGGCTTGGTGTATTAAGTGACACAGGACTTTCAATGATTTGCATACTTTATTCAATGAGGTTACTGAAATAAACTTTCAATAGAAAAACGGCTGTGAGCATATACCCACAGCCGTAATTTTTTTAAATTATGCTTATTTTACAATGATTTTTACCTTAGCGGATTTGCCTGAACCGTCTTTTGCCTTTGCATAAACATAACAAGTTCCTTTTTTAACGCCCTTTACAACACCCTTTGAGGAAACTGTTGCAATTTTCTTGTTGGATGTGCTAAAGGAAACACCCTTTATTTTTGCATTCTTTGGGGTGATAGCCTTTACCTTAATTTTGGTAGTTTTCTTCACCTTTACGGTAGCAGAGGTTTTATTGAGAGTGATTTTCTTTACCGCATAGTAAAAACGGTTTTTGTAGATATCTGCATGAGTCTGTGCTGCACTACCCTTGTCACCGTAGATAGCAATTTTTGCACCGTTACGGTTGTACTTTACATCCATATATCCTGATGAAGATACTGTACAGGAGGTAACATTCTTGATTAATGAATCAAATCCAACATCCTTACAGCAGGAAGGAATGTAAAGTGATTTTACTGAACTACAACCAAGGAAAGAATAAGCACCAAGCTTTGTAATCTTTGAACCTAAGGAATTACACTTGATTTTTTTGCAGTTAGTAAATGCCTCATACTCAATAGTCTTAACCTTTTTGAATACAAGGGTTGACTTAAGGTTGTAGCAGTTTGCAAATGCGTATCTGCCCACATAGGTTACATTGGTGGTGTTTATGCTGCCTGTAAGGGCTTTACAGTTTGAGAAAGAGTAGTCGCCAATGTAGGTAAGTCTGCTTGTTGTTGAAAGATTCTTTAGCTTTGTATCAAGGTCAAAAGCATAATCACCAATAGTCTTGACATTGCTTGTGCCGGTTACGGTTGTGAGCTTTTTACATTCATAAAAAGCACCTTGCTTAATATTCTGTACCTTGCCAAGCTTTACTGTTGTAAGGTTATTTAGCTGATAGAAAGCATATTCGCCTATTGATGTTGCTTTTGGAAGGTTTACAGTTTGCAATGAAGAACATTTGTTAAATGCCCAGTCCCCAACAGAAGTTGCGTTTGAAGAAACGGTTTTGATGTTGTTACAACCGTGAAGGGCATATTTGCCAATAGACTTTGCGTTAGTTAAGTTTAAAGTCTTAAGTGAGGAGAGTTCGTAAAGTGCACGTTCCTTTAATGTGCCTGCGCTCAAGGTTTGCACATTGGAAGAATAGCCGAGAGAATATGAACTAAATGTTGCCTTTGGCAAATTTACATTAGTCAGATTGTTGCAAGAAGAGATAGCATGGCTCTCTAATGTTACTGACGCATTACTTGAAATTGATTTAAGACTGCCAGCATAATAAAAAGCGTATCCCTCAATGGTTTTTACGGAACTTGGTAAAACGATTGACTCAAGTCCTGTATATGCAAAAGCATATTTGCCTATCTTTTCAATGCTGGAATTAGCCAAAAATGTAACAGTCTTTAGATTCCTATTGAAGTAAAATGCATGAGAACCTATACTCTTGATTCCTGCACCGATAATAGCAGATTTTACATTATTTTGTAAGTCGTAACTACACCATGGTGCACCACTATAACTGAAATCAGGCATATATCCTTCGCCGGAAAGGGTAAGTGTACCGTCACCGTCAAGATACCAGTTTATTGTGCCGACTGTACCTGAATCCCCGATTGATGCTGTGTCAGTTTCTGATGCAGAAACTGAAATTGCTGTTGTCATTACAGTTATAAGCATTACTGTTGCCATAACCAAAGAAATAAGTTTTTTCATAATATCCTCCTTTTTTCTTACTGTATAATTATATAATTATATTATTTATAAAACAATTATCCACGGGTAGAAATATTAAGAATTTATGAACAAATATTGTTATATATATCCAAAAAAGCTGTTCCCAAAACGGAACAGCTTTCTTAGAAATTGTGGGGATTACTCCCACATATAAAGTTTTAATGGGATTAGTTGTTGATGAGCTTATCCTCTTCATCCCAGCTGTAAAGCTTTCTGATTTCTGCACCAACAATTTCTGATGGATGCTGAGCGGCATTGTTGCGCATAGCTCTGAAGTGAGCCTGACCGCCTGCAGGTGACATATCAAGCAAGAAGTCCTTAGCAAAAGCACCGCTCTGAATGTCAGCAAGAACCTGCTTCATAGCCTTCTTTGTGTCCTCTGTAACAATCTTTGGACCTGTGATGTAGTCGCCGTACTCTGCTGTGTTGGAGATAGAATATCTCATACCTGCAAAGCCTGACTGATAAATAAGGTCAACAATAAGCTTCATCTCGTGGATACACTCAAAGTAAGCGTTTCTTGGGTCGTAGCCTGCCTCAACAAGTGTTTCAAAGCCACACTGCATAAGTGCGCAAACACCACCGCAGAGAACAGCCTGTTCACCAAAGAGGTCAGTTTCTGTTTCTGTCTTAAAGGTTGTTTCAAGAACACCTGCACGGCTTCCGCCGATACCTGCTGCATATGCAAGAGCCATCTGCTGTGCCATACCTGTTGCGTCCTGATGAACAGCTACAAGACAAGGAACACCCTTACCAGCCTGATATTCGGAACGAACTGTGTGACCGGGTCCCTTTGGTGCAATCATTGTAACGTCAACATTTGCAGGTGGTACAATCTGACCAAAGTGAATAGCAAAACCGTGAGCGAACATAAGCATATTACCCTCTTCAAGGTTTGGCTCGATGTCTTTCTTATACATTGCTGCCTGCTTTTCATCATTGATAAGAATCATAATGATGTCAGCTTTTTTTGCAGCTTCAGCAGCTGTGTAAACTTCAAAGCCCTGCTCTTCTGCCTTTTTCCAGCTCTTAGAGCCTACATAAAGACCGATAATAACATTTACACCGCTGTCCTTAAGGTTAAGTGCGTGTGCGTGACCCTGGCTACCATAACCAATGATAGCAACTGTCTTATCCTTTAGAAGGTTAAGGTCACAGTCTGATTGATAAAAAATACTTGCTGCCATTTTATATTCCTCCTTAAAATTGGCAAATATATGGTTAAATAGCATATCGAAAAATAATGCTAATTAATCGCTTAATCGTTAAAGCCACTGTGGTAGGCTTCCCCCTGACCCTTTTCAATGGCAACTGTGCCTGTTCGCACAATTTCCTTAATGCCGAAAGGCTTTAAAAGGTCAATAAGTGTGTCAATCCTGTCAAGTGTTTCAGAGTACTCAAGGGTAATAGTGTTTGTAGCAACATCAACAACCTTTGCCGACATAACCTGTGCAATTCGCATAATCTCGTCACGCTTTTTGTTGTTACTGCTAACCTTGATGAGCAAAAGCTCACGGCTTATGTATTCGCCCTCAATAAGTCTTTTTACCTTGATAACAGGGATGAGTTTATTCAGTTGTTTTTCAAGTTGTTCAACCACATATTCGTCGCCGTCGGCAACTATTGTAATCCTTGAAATTGCAGGATTGCTTGTCACACCAACGGCAAGGCTGTCAATGTTAAAGGCTCTTCGTGAGAAAAGTCCTGAAATCTTTGACAAAACACCTGAGTGGTTTTCAACAATAACAGATAAGGTGTATTTCATAGTATATTCACTCTTTAATTTATATTGATGGGGTATCGGGATAAACATTGCAAATGAGTATGAAAGGCTCTTTCAGCTTGAACATTTCCTCTGCAACACGCTCGGCTTCTTCGTTGGAATTAACTTCGGCAGACTTTATACCGTATGCCTTTGCAATTTCCTTAAAGTCAGGGTCAGCCAGGATTGTAGCGCTGTATCTGCTTTCATACTGCTTTGTTTGGAGTTCTCTAACCATACCAAGACGGTTGTTCCTCATAACAATAATCTTTATGTCAATGTTGTTCTGCATAATTGTGCCAAGCTCTGTAAGATTCATCTGGAAAGAACCGTCACCGCAAACAGCAACAACATCCCTTGTGGGTCTTGCCAGCTTTGCGCCAATTGCGGCGGGAACACTGTAACCCATTGTACCCATACCGCCTGTTGTAAGGAACCTGCCCTCACGAATACGGAAGTTGTTGGCACACCAAATCTGGTTTTGACCAACATCCGCCACAAGAATTCCCTTACTCTTCATCATAAAGGAAAGCTTTGCAACAAGTGACCTTGGCTCAACAAATCCCTCTGTAACAGGTGGAGTTCTGTACAGATTTTTCTTCCAATCCCTGTATGTTTCACACCATTCGTGTGGGATATGATAGTCGCCGATTTCTTCAATCAGCTTTTCAATAACATTCTTCATATCCCCAACAATAGGAACAGTTGTCTTAACATTTTTTCCTATTTCAGCAGGGTCTATGTCAATATGTATAATCTTGCTTGTCTTACTTACCTGGTCAGGTCTTGCAACAGCTCTGTCACCAAGCCTTGCACCGCAAACAATGAGCAAATCGCTTTCGTGCAATGCACGGTTTGCATACTTTTTGCCGTGAGTACCAAGCATACCAAGGTATCTCATATGCTCACTTGGCATAACGCCGATTCCCATAAGGGTTGAGATAACAGGAATACCTGTTGTTTCTGCAAATTTAACAAGCTTTAGCTTGCTTCCTGAAGAAAGTACACCGCCACCTGCAACAATAAGAGGACGCTCAGCCTTTTTAATTAACTCAACAGCCTTTTTAATCTGCATTTTGTGTCCACGGACATTTGGCTTGTAGCCTACAATATCTACACTTTCGGGATACTCAAAGGACTCGATTTTCTCCTCCTGAACATCCTGTGGAATATCAATGAGTACAGGCCCCATTCGTCCTGTTGTGGCAATGTGAAAAGCCTCTTTGAATACTCTGGGCAAATCCTTTGTATCGTTTACAAGATAGCTGTGCTTTACAAATGGTTCACAGGCGCCTGTTATGTCAGCCTCCTGAAAAACATCTCTGCCCAAAAGCTCCCTTTTAACCTGACCTGTAATGCAAATTACAGGAATACTGTCGGAATAGGCAGTAGCAATACCGGTAATCATATTTGTAGCACCGGGGCCGGAGGTTGCAACGCAAACGCCAACCTTGTTACTGCATCTGCTGTATCCGTTTGCAGCGTGAACGGCAGACTGCTCCATCCTTACAAGTATATGCTTAATGTTGGATTTGTATAGTGAATCATAAAATGGGCATATAGCCGCACCCGGATAACCAAAGACAGTTGTAACGCCCTCGGCTTCAAGGCACTTTATCATTATGTCTGCACCGCTAATCATATATCTGTAATGCTCCTAAAAATTATATGGTGTAATAAATCGTTACTAATATAAACACCAATTAAAAAGTAAATTTCTTTTCAATCAGTGCAATAGTAATCATATTTATATACGAACATTATACAATAAACAATATTCTATTTCAAGGGGAAAACACAAAAAAACGACTTGATTTTCCCTGATTGCTATGCTATAATAAACGGAGTAAGTTGCAAACCTGTGTTTTAGATTTGTATAAGCGAGCGACAGGCCCTATACGATTGGTGCCTGTGAACCATGTCAGGCGGGGAACCGAGCAGCATTAAGCAGTGTTTCCGATGCGATGTAGTAAGTCTGTCGTTCACTTATATAAATCTCTGCCGTTATGGCGGTATAACGGTTTGCAATTTTTTATTTGCAGGGTGGTGAATTTATGTATCAGGTTCTTTACCGCAAGTGGCGTCCCGAAAAATTCTCAGATGTATACGGACAGCCTCAGGTTACAAAGACTCTTAAAAACGAGATTAAGAACGGTAGGATTAACCATGCCTATCTCTTTACAGGCTCAAGGGGAACAGGTAAAACAACCTGTGCAAAAATTTTAGCCAAGGCTGTAAACTGCCATGACAGTCACGAAGGAGAGCCCTGTGGAAAGTGCCAAAATTGTGTGGACTTTCAGGAGGGTAATCTGCTGGATGTTGTAGAGATGGACGCAGCCAGCAACCGTGGTATAGAGGATATTCGTGTCCTCATTGAGGAATCAGCATTTTCACCCTCAAAGGGAAAGTACAGGGTGTATATCATTGATGAGGTTCATATGCTTACCGAACCTGCCTTTAATGCTCTGCTGAAAACCCTTGAAGAGCCTCCTGCCCATGTGGTGTTTATCCTTGCAACAACCGAGGTGCATAAGCTACCTCAAACAATTCTTTCAAGATGTCAAAGATTTGATTTTCACCGAATTGCCCCCGAGGATATTGCCGAAAGACTTATGTATGTGGCACAGCAGGAAAATGTAACAATAACAAAAGAGGCGGCACTTTTAACTGCTGTTATTGCAGACGGTGCAATGAGAGATTCCCTGTCTATTATGGACAGATGTATAGGAATTAGCCGAGATATTGATGCTGATGTGGTGCGACAGGCTGCAGGTCTT
>JBJEOZ010000040.1:0-2092 GCA_051880975.1 Ruminococcus sp. | reverse complement strand
CTGCAAAGGCTATGTATATCAAGCCTCTTTTTAATCGTTTGTTCATTTATACAGACCTCCTAAAACAGTGACATTTGTGAGCTTTCAGGCAAATCGTTGAGGGAACCAACGGAACGCAGGGTGTTGATTACTGCACTTGACACCTTGGTTTTTATTGTCAGTTCCTCAATGGACAGGTACTTTTCTTTCTTACCGCATTTAGCAAGGGAAATTGCCGCTGCCTCACCTATTCCTGCAAGTGACATAAACGGCAGTCTTAATTTGCCGTCCTCTATCACAAATTTTTTCGCTTCTGATTTATATATATCAACAGGCAAGCACTCAATGCCTCTTGCCATCATTTCGTTGATGATTTCAAGTGTTGAAAACTCGGTTTGCTCCTTGGCTGATGCCTCGTTGCCCTTTTGCTTAATCATCTTCATTTTTTCCTTGACGGCATCTCTGCCCTTCATAACAGTTTCACCGTCAAAGTCTTCACCACGTACGGTAAAGTAAGCGGCATAGTATGCAAGTGGCTCGTGTACCTTGTACCATCCGTATCTTAGGGTGGAAATCATATAAGCCGCAGCGTGAGCCTTTGGGAACATATACTTAATCTTCATACAGGAGTCTATATACCACTCGGGAACATTATGTTCACGCATAGCCTTAAAATGCTCTTCTGTAAGTAGCTTTGTTGCGTTACCCTTACGGACAATCTCCATAATTTTAAATGCCATACCCGGCTCAAGGCCCTTGTGCATCAGAGTTGTCATAATGCTGTCACGAGTACCGATAACCTCGGAAATTGTACAGGTTCCGTTCTTGATAAGCTCCTGTGCGTTTCCAAGCCAAACATCTGTACCGTGGGAAAGTCCTGCAATCTGCATTAAATCGGCAAAACAGGTTGGCCTTGCGTCAATCATCATTTGACGGGTGAAGTTTGTACCGCATTCAGGCAAACTCAGTGTACCTGTTGCACAGCCTATATCCTCCTCTGTTACACCTAAAGCCTTAGGAGAAGTAAAGAGAGAATACACCTCGGGGTCTGACATTGAAACCTCCATAACAGGGATTCCGGTGAACTCCTCAAGGTAGTGATAAACAGTTGGAGCATCGTGTCCCAGCTCGTCAAGCTTACAGATTGTATCGTGTATGGAATGGAAGTCGAAGTGGGTTGTTATGTTGTCGGACTTCATATCGTTTGCAGGATGCTGAACAGGGCAAAAGTCGTAAATTTCCTTGCCCTTTGGAACAACAACCATTCCGCCTGGGTGCTGACCTGTTGTTCTGCGGATGCCTGTACAGCCTGATGCAAGACGAAGCTCCTCTGTTTTACTGTAAATAGTATTCTTTTCTTCTTCGTATTTTTTTACATATCCAATGGCGGTTTTATCGGCAACTGTTGCGATTGTACCAGCCTTAAACACATTGTCGTGACCAAACAGCTCTTCGGTGTATCTGTGGGATTTGCTCTGATACTCACCGCTGAAGTTAAGGTCGATATCAGGAACCTTGTCACCCTTAAAGCCAAGGAATGTTTCAAAAGGAATTTCGTGTCCGTCACGGTCCATAAGAGTACCGCAGTTTGGACAATTCTTTGGTGGCAGGTCAAAGCCTGAGCCGTAGCTACCGTCTGTGATAAATTCGCTGTACTTACATTTACTGCATATATAGTGAGGTGCAAGTGGGTTAACCTCTGAAATACCCGACATTGTTGCAACAAAGGAACTGCCGACAGAACCTCTTGAGCCAACAAGATAACCGTGAGCCTCGCTGTCTGCAACAAGCTTTTGTGCTGTCATATAAAGAACAGAGAAACCGTAGGTGTTGATGGAGTTAAGCTCCTTTTCAAGCCTTTTTTGCACTATTTCAGGAAGCGGGTCGCCGTAGCGTTCCTTTGTCCTTTCCCAGGTAATTGTGTTAAGCTGTTCCTCAGCTCCCTCAATAAATGGAGGGAAATTTCCCGGTGGAATTGGCCTTACAAAATCGCACATATCGGCGATTTTGTTTGGATTTTCAACTACAATTTCATATGCTTTCTTTTCCCCTAAATAGTCAAACTCCCTGAGCATTTCTTTAGTTGTTCTAAAATAAAGAGGGGCTTGTTAGA
>JBJEOZ010000039.1:0-10135 GCA_051880975.1 Ruminococcus sp. | reverse complement strand
CCCTCCTTCCGTCACGGCTAAAGCCGTGCCACCTCCCCCGTCTGGTGGAGGCTGTTTGAACTTAAGCCAACACTAATATGTCATATAAAATTATGAATTTGCAAATAAGACGAGTGATATAAGTAAACATTGATAACATGTAAAAGAGATAAGGAGAGAATAAAATGTCAAAAGGAAGATTTGGCAAACACGGGGGTCAGTTTATTCCCGAAACCCTGATGAATGCCATAATTGAATTGGAGGATGCCTACAACAAATACAAGGACGACCCTGAATTTGTACAGGAGCTTACCACATTACTAAATGACTACGCAGGCAGACCGTCACGCCTTTACTATGCGGAAAAAATGACAAAGGACTTAGGCGGTGCTAAGGTTTACCTAAAGAGAGAAGATCTTAACCACACAGGAAGTCACAAGCTGAACAATGTTTTAGGTCAGGTTCTCCTTGCCAAGAAAATGGGAAAAACAAGGGTAATTGCGGAAACAGGTGCAGGTCAGCACGGTGTGGCAACTGCCACGGCCGCCGCCCTTATGGGTATGGAATGTGAAATCTTTATGGGTAAGGAGGACACAGACCGTCAGGCGCTTAATGTTTACAGAATGAAGCTTTTAGGTGCAAAGGTACACGCAGTAACAAGCGGTACAATGACTCTAAAGGACGCAGTTAACGAAACCTTCCGTGAGTGGACAAACAGAATTGACGACACCCACTATGTAATCGGCTCTGTTATGGGACCTCACCCATTCCCTACAATGGTAAGGGATTTCCAAAGTGTTATCAGCAAGGAAATTAAAAGTCAAATCCTCCAAAAAGAGGGCAAGCTCCCCGATGTTGTAATGGCTTGTGTTGGTGGGGGAAGTAACGCAATGGGTGCATTTTACGAATTTATCCCACATAAGGAGGTACAGCTAATCGGCTGTGAGGGTGCCGGCAAGGGAATCCACACAGAAGAAACTGCCGCCACAATCTCCACAGGCAGGGACGGAATTTTCCACGGTATGCACAGCTACTTCTGTCAGGACGAATACGGACAAATTTCTCCTGTTTACTCCATATCCGCAGGACTTGACTACCCCGGAATAGGCCCTGAGCACGCATACCTTAACGACATAGGCAGGGCAAAATATGTTCCTGTTACAGATGACGAGGCGGTTGACGCCTTTGAATACCTTTCAAGAACAGAGGGAATTATCCCGGCAATAGAGTCCTCACACGCAGTTGCCCACGCAATCAAACTGGCTCCTACTATGGACAAGGACAAAATCATTGTTGTAAATCTTTCAGGCAGAGGCGACAAGGATGTAGCCGCCATTGCCCGTTACAGAGGGGAGGATATTTATGAGTAAAATTGCAGACGCTTTCAAAAAGGGAAAAGCCTTTATTCCCTTTGTCACAGCAGGCGACCCAAGCCTTGAAATTACAGAACAGTTACTTATTGAAATGGACAAAAACGGTGCCGATATTATTGAGGTTGGCATACCGTTTTCCGACCCTGTTGCAGAGGGAATAGTAATTCAGGAGGCTGACATCAGAGCATTGGCAGGCGGAACTACCACAGACAAAATTTTTGAAATGCTCCTAAAAGTTCGGCCAAAGCTTTCCTGTGCAGTTGCAATTATGACCTACATAAACCCTGTTTACGGCTACGGCACAGACAAGTTTTTGTCAAACTGCGAAAAGGCAGGTATTGACGCACTTATAGTACCCGACATTCCTTATGAGGAAAGAGATGTTGTAAAGCCTTACTGCGAAAAACACGGAGTTGACTTCATCTCCTTCGTTGCTCCAACAAGCCACGACAGAATCAAGACCATTGCAAAGGATGCACAGGGCTTTATGTACTGCGTTTCTTCCCTTGGAGTTACAGGTGTAAGGCAAAATATAACAACCAATATCGGGGAAATGATTGACCTTGTAAAGTCTGTAAACGACATTCCCTGTGCTGTGGGGTTTGGAATTTCCACCCCGGAACAGGCAAAGGAAATGGCGAAAAATGCCGACGGAGTAATTGTAGGCTCAGCCATAGTCAAAATCTGTGCAAAATACGGCAAGGACTGTGTTCCCTATGTTGCCGACTATGTAAAGAGTATGAAAGAGGCTATTTCTTAAAAAAGCCGAAAAATATTGCAAAAAAACAAACCGAGCAAACTTTTTTAGTCTGCTCGGTAATTTTTATACTTTCAGAATATACTTTCAGAAAATTATTTGAAAATTACTTAATATATCCGATTTTCTTCATTACCTTGTCAAGGGTTCTCTGGCTGAAGGACTGGGCAAAGTTGTCTGCCTTTTTCCAGGTTTCCTCCATATATGCTCTGTCCTTGATGATTTTGTCGTATTCGGCTTGAATTGGCTTTAGATGCTCAACAACAGCCTCGCCTACCGCTGTTTTAAAGTCGCCGTAACCCTTTCCGTCAAAGTCCTTTTCAATCTGCTCCATTGTAAGTCCTGTAACAGCACCGTATATTGTCATAAGGTTGCTGATACCCGGCTTATCCTCGCCAAAGCGAACAACAGCGTCGTTGTCGGTGATTGCCCTCTTAAACTTTTTCATAATTGTTTCAGGTCTGTCAAGGACATATACGCAACCGTTTACATTCTCGTCACTTTTGCTCATTTTGTTTTCGGGATTTTGCAGTGACATAACCCTTGCGCCGTTTTTAGGAATAAAGCCCTCAGGGATTTTGAAAACATTTCCGTAAATTCCGTTAAATCTTGTGGCTATATCACGGGTGATTTCAAGGTGTTGCATCTGGTCTGCGCCAACAGGCACCTTGTCAGCCTGATAAAGGAGAATATCAGCCGCCATAAGTGCAGGATATGTAAAGAGTCCTGCGTTGATGTTGTCTGCGTGTTTACGGCTTTTGTCCTTAAACTGTGTCATTCGTGAAAGCTCACCAAACTGTGTGTAGCAGTTGAGAATCCATGCAAGCTGTGCGTGGGTTGTAACATGGCTTTGAATGAAGAACACACTTTTTTCAGGGTCAACACCGCAGGCGAGGAGTAGGGCATACATATCAAGAATGTTCTTCCTCATTTCCTTTGGATCCTGTCTTACTGTTATTGTGTGCAAATCTGCAAGGGCATAAAAGCAGAAATATTCATCCTGCATTTTTACCCAGTTTCTGATTGCTCCCATATAGTTTCCAAGGGTCATTGAACCGCTTGGCTGAATTGCGCTTAAAACGATTGGCTTTTTTTCTCCCATTTCTCTTTACCTCATTTAATAAATTTTTTTGCTGTTTTGGCAAGTAGCTTGATTCCCTTTTCAAGCTGTTCGTCAGTTGGTGTTGAAAAGTTCACCCTAAAGGTGTGGCACTCAAGACTTTCGTCTGTCAAAAAGGCATTGCCCGGCACTACGCACACCTTGTTAAGGACAGCCTCCTTGCAAAACTGTGGCATATCCACATACTTTGGCAGACTGCACATTGTGAAAAGTCCCCCTGTGATTTTGGAGTAGGTAATTCCAAGAGGAACTAAATACTCATCCATTAAATCCATCATATACTGTGCCTTTTTGCTGTATATTTTCCGTAGCTTTTCAAGGTGTCCGTCAAAGTCATGCTTTGTCATAAATTCATAACACACCATCTGCGCCCACATATTTGTGTGAACATCATTACTCTGCTTGCACACAACAAGCTTTTGGAATACAGGCTTTGGCGCTATAACATAGGCAACACGCATACCTGGGGAAATCACCTTGCTCATTGAACCTGCGTAGATTACAATTCCATCCTTGTCAAAGCTTTTTATGCAAGGCACATATTCCCCTGAATACCTAAGGTCGCCGTAGGGGTTATCCTCCAAAATCAGAACTCCGTACTCCTTTGCAAGGGCATACATCTTCTTCCTCTTTTCAAGGCTCATTGTAATGCCTGAAGGATTTTGGAAGTTTGGTATTGTGTAAATAAGCTTTGCGTTTTTGTTTTCCTTAAGGGCACTTTCAAGGGCGGTCATATCCATTCCGTCACTTTCAACAGGAACACCCACAAGCCTTGCATTGTAGCTTCTGAATGTGTTGAGAGAGCCGATAAAGGACGGTGCCTCTGTGATTATCACATCCCCCTCGTTTACAAGTGCCTTTGCTGTTAAATCCATAATCTGCTGTGCACCTGTTGTAATGAGAATATCGTCCTCATCACTTCCAACATTATGCTTTTCTTTCATATATTCCATAAGGGCTGACCTAAGGAGTGGATAGCCCTCGGATATACCGTACTGCAAAACACCGATTGGGTTATCCTCAAACAGCCTTTTGGATATTTCCTCAATTTCCTTTACAGGAAAAGCCTCAGGGCTTGGGTTACCTGCCGAAAGAGAAACCACCTCGGGGTCGGCGGCATATTTGAAAATCTCCCTTATTGCAGATGGCTTAAGGGACTGTACTCTGTCGCTAAACTTATATTCCATTGTGTTACCACCTTTTAAATATGTACCAATAATATATACTGATATTCTATCACAATATAATGAAAAGTGCAATAAAACTCAACTTCATAAATTTACGTTCCAAATTTTTGTTATTTCCTGTTGTAATTAATGTTGTTTTGTATTATACTAAAACTAAGTAACTATGTATAAAGTTTTGATATATATAAAAGTTTTGCGAGGTAAATTGATGGCTAAAAGAAGATACTCGGACCAAAGTCCCAGAACATATAATGATGATTTTTATATTGGTATGTCAACAGAATACGGACAGCTTTCTACTGACCAGCGTCGCAGACAAAGAGCAAGAAAACGTGCTGCTGCAAGGAGAAGAAGAAACAACAGAATCAAAATTGTACTCTGCGGAATTCTGCTACTTGCAATAATTGTAACTATTGTGGTACTTATCTGCACAGGTATCAAAAGCTGTGTAAGCGGTGACAGTACACAGACCGGCGGTTTTCAGCCTGCCACAAGCTCCAAAAATAACAACAAGGGCGGTTCGACTGCTCCTAAAAACACCTCAGGCGACAGTGACCCACTAAGCTTTGTTGCTCCTGAAATCAAGGATGACAACTCAAAGGGTACCTTTAGCAGTCAAAACGGCGCCGTATATCTTTGGAAAGACAGCGCTTACGAAATTTTCGGTGCGTCTGCCGACAGAAGTGACATTTACTCCGATGTTATCAACGAGGCGTCAGACCACTTGGGAAAAGATATAAAGGTGTACAGCATTATGGTTCCTCTCCACGCAGAGATGAGTCTGCCTCAAAGGCTAAAGGACGAGGCAGGATGCACCAATGAGGCTGACAACATCTACAATGCTTACAGCAAGTTTGAAAGTGCACAGCCAATCAATGTTTACAACACCTTGGCACAGCACAACAGCGAATACATCTACTTTAAGTCTGACCACCACTGGACAGGACTTGGTGCATACTATGCCTACACAGCCTTCTGTGAGCAGACAAATCAAAAACCAATGACAATTTCCGAAGAGGGAACTCACAAGATAGACGGCTTTACCGGTTCTTTCCACACCTACGGAACAGGACTTTCCGACACAGTCTACTACTACGACTTACCATACAGCACAAGCTGTAAGATTTATTCTTCTCCTGATTCCCAGGGACAGGACGCTGATATTTACTATCAAGGCGAAACAGGCGGAGAAAACTCCTACGGCGTATTCATCAACGGCGACCAGCCTATTTTCACAATCGACTCAGAGTGTGATACAAACAAGAAAATTGCTGTTGTAAAAGAGAGCTTTGGCAACGCATTTGTTCCTTACCTGTCGGCAAATTACAGCCAAATTCATGTTTTGGATATGAGATACTGCGGAATAACAGACCTTAAAAAATATTGTGAGGATAACGACATAGAAGAGGTTATGTTCATCAATAACCTTATGTCTGCAAATTCCGGCGACAGAATTACCGATTTGGAAAAGCTGATAGGAAAATAAAAAACATCAGGCTATAAGGCAAAAATATATTACGGGAGGTGAAAATCAATGCTTGCAAAAAGGGTAACTGTTAATTTGTTCGGGCAAATTTCCGACACACTTTACAGTGGATATATTACCGGAGAAAACAACGAAAACATCAAAGCCTTTGTTATCTCCTCAAAAACGCTGAGCCAAAGCAGTGTGGGCGGTCAGGTAATTGCCACCCTTAACCTTGAGGACAGCACCGAACAGCGAGTTGTTGTTGCTCCCGACAGAGAAATTTACTACGAACCTCAAATACTTAATACACTCAGCTGTGTAAACAACCTAAAAATCAAGGACATTAACTGCCTTTACGAAAAAAGCTGTGGAGCATTGATATTCTACCGTAATAAGCAGGGTGTAAGGGTACTCCTTGTAAAGAATCACAACGGAAGATACTGGAGCTTTCCAAAAGGACATATGGAGCTTAACGAAACAGAGAAAGAAACAGCTGTTCGTGAAATCAAGGAAGAAACCAACCTTGATGTAAAAATCATTGACGGTTTCAGGGAAGTCAGCGACTATTGCCCCTTTGGAAATATCAAGAAAAGGGTTGTGTTCTTTTTGGCACAAGCATTTACTGATGATGTGGTTGACCAGCCGGAGGAAATCGACAGCCACATTTGGGTGGATATTCAGCAGGCAAGGAAGAACTGCACCTATGAAAACGACCTTAGGGTTATTGACAAGGCAGAACTGCTGATAAATCAAAGTAAATAATCAAAGTGGATAATCAAAACAAACGATTAAAGGACTGTGGCAAGATTGCACAGTCCTTTTTATGTTGCTTTATGTGTTTTTTATGTCACTCTAAAAATGCAAAGTCCTTGTCCTCAAGGAAATTATCCATACTCATACAAATAAGGACTTTGTCAAATTTATCCTTTTTAACAATTTCTTCGCTAACTGATTTTTTGTAGTATCTCATATCAACCAAGGTGATTTGGGAAAATTTCTCGCTTAAAAACGGTGCAAGACAATGACTAAAGCTGTCCTTAATCACAAGTAGTTTTTCCTTGCCCTTATTATCCGGATTTTTTACGGTAGTCACAGGGTTATTTCCGTTTAAAAATACTGTATATTTGTCTGCACCCTCAAGCTGTTTTGGGAAAAACATTGACTTGTAGGCTGTTGTTTTTCCGTTAGCCGTAATTTCACAGGTGGAATGATTATCCCTGTTTTTCCACACCTCAATGGTGTCGCTTTCGTTAAGCCAAAAACCCGAAGTATTGTAGGTTGTGCCGTAAAAATCGGGAGTTTTTTCAACGATATATCCGTTCGTTTCCTTTACCTCTATCCCCCACTTTTCACACAGGCTTTGATACGCAAGGTAGGCACCCACTGTTGTCCAGTGGTGGTCGGTTTTATAGTAAAGCTGTGTACTGTTTTTGTGGCTCTTAAAGGTATCCCTTAAGTCAACAAAGTCAAGTCCGTTCTTTTGACAGAATGACTCTATCCTGTTGTAATACCGGTCATCATTATAATTTTTGTGAACTAAGGGCAGTTTGTCATCCATAATATAGCCTGTTGACGGGACTATCATAACTGTGGTGTCTATCCCTGTTTTATCCTTAAAATCTGCTGTAACCGAGAGGTTTAGGTCAAGTCGGGAATCTGTTGCAGGCTCGTTTATAAGGTATCCGTCACTGCACTTGTACACGCCGTCACTGCCATTGTTAAGGACAGCAATGTTGGAATAGCTGTTAACTCCCATAAAAACATCCCTAAGCACCATATGGTCGTTAATGTAATTTTCAAAATCAGTTTCAAAGGTACCGTCAGTTAAGGACTGTACGGAAATTTCGGGAAATCCCTGCAAATAACGCTTTTCCTTTGGACTAAAGTCACTTTTGGGCAATACCCAAAACAGTACTGCAAAAATGCCTATAAATGCAACAAAAATCACAGAAATAATATATTTGGATTTGCTTGTCATATCGCCAACTCCAATCTCGGACTTGTAATCTTGGGCTTGTTTAGTATAATTGTATATCTTTTTATATTTTTAGTCAATCAACTAATTGTAATAAAATATAGATGGTTGTATAATTTAATTGGTGAAAAATAATGAAGAGAAAAATTAGCACAGAAAGATTTATTATATTAATCGGGATTATTTTTATAGCAATAATTCTTGTTGTAAATATGTTTGCAGATTTTATCCCCCACACCCTTAAAACGGCAGATGTCACCAAGACGGAAATCACAACACAGGCTGTTACTACCATACCTGTAATAATTAATATAAATACAGCCAACGCCTATATCCTTGCAGATTTGCAGAATGTGGGAGAACAAAAGGCGAAGAATATTGTTGCATATCGGAGAAAACACGGAAAATTTCGCTCCGTTGATGATATAGTCAATGTGCCGGGCATAGGTAAAAATACATTAGAGATGAACAGGGACAGATTGACGGTAGAATGATTAAGGTTAGGTATTCTAAAACGAGTACCTAACCTTTTTTGTAGAACTATTTTTAAGATGAAAATCTCTTTGACTGTATAATAACGGAATAATACAAAAGTTTGGTAAGATTTGTGGGAAAACACTGATTAATTTATTCTGTGTTTCCATTGACCTTTAAAACCACTGTTGCCAACAAAAATCCCTCGTCCTCATAGTATCTCAGTTCACCGTCATACTTTTCAACAGTTTCCCTTATAATGCTTATACCCCTACCGTGATACTTATTATCCTTACTTGTGACAAAATTGGGGTTGCTCTTAAGGACAGACTTTTCAATCTTATTTTTGCACACTATAATATAGTAGTTATTGTGGCGAGAAATTTCTATACCCATTACACGCCTTTCCCTTTGGCAACCCTTTAGGTATTCAATAGCGTTATCACAAAGGTTACCCACTATGGAAACAATATCCATATTGTTTGGCAGTGAAAGCATATTGTCCTCAATATTAATCTTAAAATTAATACCCTCTCTTACAGCCTTGTCCTGCTCAACATTAAGCACCGCATTGAGCAAGGGATTTTGTGTAGAAACCGGTGTATATACGCTTTCTAAATTCTTTTTACTGTTACTGCAATATTCAATCGCAGAGTCATATTCCTTGTTTTTAATTAGCTCACTTATACACAAAAGCTGATTGTTCATATCGTGCTTTATGTTGGAGATATGCTCCACCTGTTGGTTAGCACTTAAAATGCTGTTTTCATACAGCTGTTCCCTTTGCTTTGACAGCAACAGCTTTGTTTTTATTTGATGCTGTTTGCTGATACGAGTCATCATATGCCATACAATAACGGTTATTACAATCATACTACTGCAAATCAAAAAGAGATATGGCAAAATATCAGAACGAAAATCAGTAATTGTAATCACTTCTAAGGTAGAATAAACTACCACCATGGAAAGAATGGGAATAAGAACAAATGCCACAATGTCACTTTTCTTAACAAACTTGATGTCGGTTGACTTAAACTTTAGAATAATTACATAGACAAGGAGTGTTGCAAGATTTATAAAAATTATACAAAGCAGTCTGTATGCAGAGGACTTTGTCGCCAAATTGTAATAGGACACTCCCGAAAGATAGCTGACAAGATAGGCAAAAACATAGCTTATAACTGTGTTTATAAGGTAGGAAAACACCGGCACAATAATTCGTGATGTTATATTGCCCTTTAAAAATAAGATAGAGTAAAGCTCCAAAATAATTATATAAACAGCCGAGCTTTCTATAACAGCAAAGTTATTGTAAAAAGTAAAGTAATTCAGTGCGAAAAAAATAACAAACACCGTACCGGCATATGCAATTATATCCTTTGCATTAACTTTATCGGGCTTAAAAAAGAAAAATATAAATCCTAAAAAAACTACCCCTTGAAACAGATTTGTTAGAACCTCAATAACAATGTTACCCAACATTCTCCACCATCCAACTGTAATAATTACTTCTAAATTCAGCTCTGTATCTTCTGCTGATGGGCAAATGCTTCCCGCTTTGCAAGATTACTTCATGTGTTGTAAGTTCTCGAATGTGTATAGGGTTAACAAGGCAACCTAAGCTAAGTCTTAGGAAACGACATTTGCAAAGCTTTTTTTCAATTCCGGCCACCGTTCCTCTTTCTCTGTATTTTTCTTTCTTTGTGTAGAAGAACAGATAATTATTAACCTTTTCTATAAATTCTATATCCTTAATTTTTAGCACAACAGTAGTTCTTCCCTCTTTAAGGTAATATTCAAAG
>JBJEOZ010000038.1:0-10200 GCA_051880975.1 Ruminococcus sp. | reverse complement strand
ATCATAAACCCTAAAGGCAGAAAGGATTTTCATCATTCTGTCATAGATTGTCATTCTATATCCTCCGTGATAAACACTTCCCTTACAATAGGAAAGTATTTGTTGTTGACAATAACATCAACGCATATGTCATAGTCAAACTGATACCTTAGTACACCGTCAACTGTCATTATCCTTTCACCTATTTTTGACATATAACAGGATTTTCCCACTCCAAGGGATGCAACATACTCCCTGATTACAGTTTCGCAGTTTTTCTTTACCTCATTACTGTCATAACCCTGTTCAATCTGAATGGCCATACTTATATTTACATATGCCAAGTAGGCAGACTGAACAAGTGCATCAACATTTACTTCTCTCTGCTTACTTACAATACTCTGCACCTTTGAAATAAGCTCGCTGTCGGCTACCCCTGTATCCTTTGCTATAAAAATATCAACTGTGCCAACTCCACGGTTCCTTGGTACAACACCTGCTGAATATACTCCCTCAACACTTTCTGCAAGGGATTTGTAGTAGGCAATATTTGTACCGTTGTTTTGATTTCGGTATAGGTACAACAGCCTTGCTCTCAAATCCTCATCGCTCTCTGCGTCAGTACCCCCTGTCATTGGAACAGGGTTTTTTATTTCGCTGATATACTTAATTGAGGTTATTCCGGCACAAATTGAATTTGCCGGAACATTGTAGCTTTTTCCGCCCTTCTCGGCAACAGTATGCACCGTTACAAATGACTCACCTGCCCTGATAACCCCTTTTTCTGTGGTGACAAAGCGTAGGGGATTTTTTCCCAGGGTAGTTAACAGCGTACCTGATGGGATTGTAACATCAGTACTAATAGGAGCCGGCAAGATAAATCTTACATATCCGCTTGAACAGTTTCCGTTTCTCCTTGAAAGACCCCTTTCCTGTGCGTGATAGTCAAGGTATTTTCCTGTTGCTGTGCTTGGGAACATCTGACGCTTAAACCACTCAAGCTCCGTTCCCATATTGAATATCTCACCTGCAAGTAACCTTAGCCTTATTCCTGTGTCGGAATTTTCATCGGGAATTACATCTGTTTTTTCCTCATATGCCTTTTCCATACGACTTAAAATTTCATCATAGCTTACCACACAGCTTCACCTCACTTTCGTAGGATTCATCACAAAAATATATTTTAATTACCGCTGTCATAGTTTCCTCGTCAAGGGACAGCACCTTGGCTCTGCACTGCCAAATTGGATATATCGCCTCATTTATGTACATTTCAAGGGTTGCTATGTCCTTTTCTGTACTGTAAGATTTATCGGGGATTGTAACCCCCATATCCTTGCAGTAGGGGAAATTCCCCTTTTTAAGAGAAAGTGCAATTTTTATCCGCTGTATTACAGCCTCTGCGTCATACAGCCTTTCTTCGTTTCGTTTGGAGGGTGTAAACACTATTCCTCCCTTATCAAGCTCAATATCAGCCAATTTAAACCTCCTTGCCGTTAATTAATACTGTTCCGTTATTCTTCAGCACAATACTTGCACCGCCTGAACTAAACAGCATAACCTCACCGGGACTTAAATCGGCTTTTTCCTCATTACAAACACCAAGTAGCATATTTTCCCCTTCGGTGGGAAGTACAACTCCTGTTGTGCCAACAGGTGGAATATAGATTATACCGTAGGGGCTAATCACCCGCATATTGTTGTATTCTCCTGAGGCGAAAACATCTGCCTTTTCTTCCGAGGCATATGTAACCTCCCCCGACACAGGGTTTGAGCTTCGCTCCTTGGCTATGTAGTTAGTTATCCACATTTACATCTTCCTTTCAAGCATAAGTGTAGTTTCTTCTCCCTTTGAATTCAGCACATATTTCAGTTCAGTTATTATGAATGTGTATTCCTCCATATCCAAAGCATCAACCCTTGCAGTTGCACCAAGGACATCAGCAAGGCAATATGGACAGGTGACTTTGACGGAAAGATAGTTGCAGTTTGACCTGTTTATCATTTCCTCCGCCATTAAAGCAGGAGTATTGCTGTTAATTGAACCGTCCAAATATCGACGCCGAACTATGCCTGTATCTTCCGCTTCGGGGTTATTTATTTCGTAATTATAGCTTTGACCGTCAAGCATAACAAACACAGAGGAAATCTGCTCACAGGGCTTTTTATATTCTGTTAAAGAACTATAACTAACACCCTTTTCATTGCTGAAAAGTACTGTTTTCTCTGTTTGTCCACCCCTAAACCAAAACACACCCTTTGAGTCCATTCTTGGGATTACCCCAAATTTATTTTTGCAGTAGGTGTAAAGGACATCATACACAGTCATACCCTTTTCGATATTAATAACACCGTTATAAATATCCTCACCCTTTTCAAACTCAATTCCAAGGGGTTCAAGGTAGGTGTTGCCCAAAAAGGTTTGAGTTGAACAGCCTATCTCCATTGGATAGGCTTGATTGTCAAGGAGAAGTCCTGCCATTGACCTTGCAACATACTTGATGAACTTTCCTGTTTTGTTATGGATAATTTGCTCCTCGTCAACTATGCCCCTGAAAATCAGACTTTCATTTTCTGTTACTGTAATGGTTGCTCCTGTTTTATATTTCTTATACGGAATAATAACCGTAACATCATCGGCAGGAATTTTCAGGCTCATCTGCAATGTGAGGGAAAGTGGTGCAACACTGCAAATTGAATTTTGGTTTTTGTCAAAAACATTAACCCTTAGCATATTGAAACCTCCATTCCCTCAGACACATCAAAGGGGTGCTTAATTTCTCGGTTTAGCTCCAACAGCTTTTCAACAGAAATATCATACTTGTAGCCAATATCCCACAAACTTTCGTCCTCAAGGGCAATATGTACAGTCTTTGGGGACTTTTCCTTTGAGGTGTCTATAACCTCGGTAAAGGTAAAGGCATATTGTATCAGATTGTCGGTAGCCTCACCTATAACGCTGAGGGAAGTAAAGTAGGCGTTCATCACTGCAAATTCAGGGATTGAAAGCACTCCGGAGGTGTTGTCCTGAAACACACTCCACATACTGTAAAACTCCCTAAAGCAGTCCTCACCGAATATACTCCCCTCCCCTGTTATCACCCTTGCATTTCTGCCCAAATTATGGGTTACATTGTCGGCGGAGGGAACAATATTTTCCACCACCTCTTTTTGTGACAAAATCTTTATTTTTTGGGGATTGTAGCTCCAGGTGTGCTGTTTAAATCTCATCGGAGAAATTTCCATAGGACAAAACCTCACTTTCGCTGATAATTTTTCGTCTGTATCTCCTCATATCCTGACAAACAGCCTCCGAAACCTCCAAAGTACTGCTGTTGTCGGTAAGGCTGTCTGCGTAATCTAAGTAATCACTGATGTTTAGTGACATTCCTACCACCTGCCTCTATCTTTAGCTCACGGATAACCTCACCCTGATTTGTGAAATTCCTGTCCCAAAGGAGAGTGCAGTCATAATATGTAACGGTGTAGCCCCTGTGGGTGAAGTCAAAGCATATTTCCTTTACAGAATAATTCTTACTGTTACCCGTAAGTCTGAGGATTATGATGTACTTTGTTTTTCCCTTGATAATTTCGTAGGGATTTGAGTTTAGATACTCATAAAGGCTTAAGCTTTGCTGACTTTCTTCTGTTTCAAAATGCACACAGCCACCCACAACACTTCCGTTTATAGTGACTGCAACATCCTTTAATTTATCTGTATGTTCAGTCATTTACTCCTCCTCTTGTTGACAGTAGTCAAGGTTAAAGGAAACGGTGCGGTAAACTGCGTCATACTCCTTGCTGAATTTAATCTCGGAAACGCTTATGTCCGACACAATGTTATCCCTGTCAACTGAATTTATCCTATCCACAAGGGTGTTTACTGTGTGGGTGATACCGTCCCCACCCTGAAGGTAGGGACAGTACACATTCATTTTGATTTTGGAGTTAACTCTTTCTCCCTTTTTTCCGTTTCCTAAAAATCCACCTGCAAATGAGCCAACAGTTTCAACCCCTGTGCCAACAGTCACCAGTATTTCTCCCAAGGGAACTTCACGAAGTCGTCCGTTATAAGCCTTCACAAATTTCACACCGTCAAGGCTGTGGTCGGTTTTAATCTCCCTTATTATTTCTTCCACCTTACTGTTTTGCACTGTCATCAAAATCATCCTCCTGTAAAGGGTAATACAGCTTTAGTATTGCCCACCTGTACAGACACTTATTCCTGAAAACATAGTCCTGTACCCTTACTACATAGTAGGTTGTGTCGTTAAGCACCACATTGTCACCGCTTACTAAATCCGCAGATTTGTCTGCAATCATCAGGTAACGGATATTCTCCCGTCTTGAAATATCGGTACATTCATAGTCGTTGTACTTTGAGCTGTGATAGCTTATTGGCTGAATAAACCCTGTGGTTGATGCGATTTTGTCTTTGCCAAGGATGGTGATTTCGCTTCCGTAGGAACGGATTGAATTTGTCACCGAAGTGGTTATGTTCATACTTCCACCCCTTTAAAGAAAAAATTACAGGGCACCGTTATGTCTGCAATCTCACTTAAGCTCTGTTTCCAAAGCTGATAAGACCAATCTGCAGTTGCTCCGCTGTGGCTCTGTGACACCGTAACATCTCCCGCCTTAAATGAGGTTGCATCTCTTTCCTCACTGCACAAAATCCACTTGTAGTAGGCATATGTTGCTGTGGCTGATTCAAGGCGTTCAAGGTGATTTTCTGCCTTAACACCCGGCTTTAGCAAAGCCGAAACATAGGCAATGGCGTCCTTTAGCAAGGGAGTCCATTTTGAAAGCTCATCTCCTTCAAGTCCCGAAAGGAGAGAAAACCTTTCTGCAATCCTTTCTATCCTCAAAGAATCACCTCTTATGCGTATGAGAGAATTTTGCCGGCATCGTTATAAATCTTTGCAAAGCCTGCAATAGATGTGATAGACGCTCTTTCAAGCTGACGGTCAATCAGCTTGTCGTATTCAGTCTGAACTTCCCCTGCCTTAACCATTTCAAGGGCGCAGTTCTTGTCAAGACCGATGATGTATTCACCCTCTATTTCAGGTGTGTGAATCACATTTGCACCCATTGGTGTAATCAGCTTGCCTGTACCCTGGAAGTTAAGACCTGCAGAAGAGTCCTTCATTTCGTTTAGCATAAGGAGCTTTTGCATTGAGGCAGTTGGGGCAATGATTGTGTTCAGCTCATATGGTGCCATATTAGTCCAAAGTGAAATAAGGTCCTCATACTTGATTGAGCCTGTTGATGAAACCGAAATTTCAGGTGCCGGGTTGTTGTTACCGTCACCCTTTACAATGACGTCAATGGCATCCATAAGCTGTGCTCTTGCAATATATGCGCCAATCTGCCTTAATGTTACTGTAAACAAATCAAGTCGCTGAAATCTGATTGCCTCGTAAGAGGACACAAGCATTCTGCCACGCTTGTTAAGGCGAACAAGGTTTTCCTGTGTTTTAACAGTTGTCTGTGGAATAGTTGTACCCTCCATAACAACCTTTAGTGACTTGTCGTCCTCTGTTGGTGTTGAGGTGATGGAACGGTAGTCCATACCCTCAATCATAGTAGTAGTTGCTACAATGTCAGAAAGCACATCGGCTCTTTCCATACCCTGCTTTACTGCTCTGCTTATGTATTCAGGGAAAAGTGCGGCAGAGGAGCTTGTGGAAAAGAACTTGTCAACAGTATCCGAGCCACTGCCTGACACCTTGATGTCAAAACGCTTTAGCTGTCTTGAAAATGCGTCAAGTCCCTCAAGGGAAGTTCCAATGTAGTCTGCTGACGGGTCAAGGTCCTCAAGTACCTGTGTAAAGGTCTTGCCTCTCACACCGTACATACCCTTTTCAAGTGAAATATTTTCGTATTTGCTCATAAAATTCCTCCTATATTTAATATAAAATTACCTTAAATTAAAACAAAATTCCTGCATCATTGTCTGTGCTGTCAAGTACAAAGTGGAGCTTACCGCTGTCACTTGCCTTAACTCCGCCCTTGCCATCCGACAAAATAGCACGACAGCCCGGTGTAAGCTTGCCTGTGGTTTTAACCCTTGTGTAGCCTGTTGTCTGAACTGATGCGTAGCCGTTTCTTACCGAAAGGCAAACACCTAATACAAAGCTGTTGTCAGGTGCCATTGTTGCAGTACCCTGACCGCTGAGTGTTACAGTAACACCCTGAGTACCCTCAGGAAGAGTGCTGTCTGCCTTTAGTGTAATAACATTTTCGTTGTATCCTTTAAAATCAATATTCATAAAAACCTCCTGTTAAATAGTAAATCCTTCGTTGCTTTCTCTGTTTTCCCTGTTTTTCCTGTTTCCCGGAAATGTTTGGGGAACAGGGGGAACAACAGTGGATGCCCTCTTCAAATAAATATCTCTAAGCTCACAAAGCTCCTTAACCGACAATGATTTTACGATTGAATTCATTGTGCTTTGGGAAATTCCGCTTTTGCTTAAGAGAGAAAATTTCTTTACATCGCTGACAAGGTTATTTCTGTATTCTCTGCCATCCTGTGCCTCTTTTTCAAGGGAACGAATGTATGTAAGAATTTCTCTTTTTTCATCCTTGCCAAGGGTAAAATCCTTTTCAGACTTTAAACATTCAATGATGTTTTCCATTGATACTTCTCCTTTTTTAAATGATTTAATAACTCCTGCCTCACGCTGGGCAGGTACAGCCACAAAGCTCCATTCGTAGGCGTCTGTGGGGTTGGTCAGTTCCCCAAAGCAAAGTGTTCCGTCATAGGTTTTTCCCTTTTGGTGGGAACACTCTACGGAATGAATATCCTTTCCGCAGACGGAACAGATTGTCCTTTCGATACCGCAACCAACGCTTACCTCCTTAATAATTCCTGTGTCTATCTTTTGAATAAATTCATTCAGGTTGTCACTCCTTGGGATATATGCCCTTGCCACAAGGCGAAAGTACTGGTCGCCGTTTTTTGTGGTTTTCCCCTCAACAGACTCAACCTCTGTCTGAAAAATCCTTGCAGTTTGGTTTTTTGCTGTGGGGTTGTGGTCGAGTATTCCCGTCTTGCCCAAGAACAGCTTTTGCAATGTGAACAGACCTTCAACGGTAAACCTTTCAAAATCCCTGTCAATGTCGTTGTCGCACAACACCACCGAAAATGTGTATACCTCGTCCTTAGTTAATGTTCTCCTTGAATACTCATTGATGAGCTTCATATCCATATCGGTGCTGTCACCCGACTTTACTATTAGTCCTTGCTTCATATCACACCCCCTCAATAATACCTTCCTCGCCCTGTTTTACACCAAAATCTCTCTCAACTTCCTTTTCCACCTTAAGGGCATTTGCGTTGTTCAGCCTTGCTTCAGATAGCTCAAGCTCATCCTGTAAATTGATGTGATTCCAGCTGACAGTCAGCTTTTCGTCAATTCCCTTTAGGTTTAGGAACATCCTTGCAATCTTTAGTATCACAGGGTTTAGAATTTCTCTGTAATATTCAAGCTCACTTGTGAGAATATCCGCCTGCTGACTGCTCATTCTCTCCGTTGTACTCCAGCTAAGTCCCAAAAGGAAGGGCGGTACAGAAAGCTTTGCAACTATCTGCTCGGTGATACGGCGGATAGGCACATCACAGTCCAAGATTTGATTATCAGCTCCGATAGTTTTGATTGAAACATCACCAACAGAAACAAAGTCACAGGTGTTGTTTTTGTCACCCATCACCCTTGACCATTCGTCGGCAATTTGCTGAGCATTTTCCTTTGTGTAGGCGGTAGTGCCTGAATTGCTGTCGGGCTTGTAGGTAACTGCAAATCTGATGTTGCCAACTCTCTCCCAGTTCTGACCAACGGAATTAAAAATCTTAAGCAAAATCTCGCTTACAAAAGGAAGTCCCTTTAGGATTGATGTACCCTTGGCTCTGCCAGGTTCGGGGTTAAGTAGTGTTGTGAGAATAAGGGATTGATAGGGCAGTTTTTTCTCAACACCGTTATCGTTCCTGTATGCAACAAGCTCCATAGTGTTTTTGTCGGGAAACAGGGTGACATCCTTTAAGTTTGTGTTGTACAGGGCTGATATGCCCTTTCGAGTGCTGTCAAGGACAATTTCCCCCACAGCCTCACCGTAGGTCAAAAGCTGGTCAAAGTAGGTGGAAATAAAGGTGTTTATTCCCCTGTTGCCCTGACACACATTTACCTCCCTGAAAAACTCCTCAACTTGTTTTTGAGTTGATTTGTTTTCACATTCTACTGTAAAAGTACCCACAAGGCGGTTTAGCTTGCCTATTGCGGCGTCAATGACCGGAATAGCCTCCCTAAGGGATGAGTACAATTCAAGTTCAACATTGCAAAGAGGCTGATAGGAACTTATTAAAGAAAAGGGATGTTCCTTCCCCCTGACAGGTGCCGACTGAATTAATGCCTTGTTCACCTTTTTCTTTCTCTTAAATAAACCCATAAATCTCCTATCTTCTTGTAGCAATGGCAACAAAGCCACTGCCACCGTCTAAAATTGTTGTTACAAAATATCTTATATCATCCATAGCGTGGTCGTTTTCTTTGATTGGATTGTCCATTCCGTTTTTCTCGTCCCAACGGTAAAGGGAAAATTCCCTGATGCTGTCACGACAGGTTGAGCAAATTTTTATCTCACCGTTTTTCAGTGCAGTTGAAACTCTGCGTATTCCGTCAATCACATTGTTCTTTGCCGGAACAACAGAAAATTCACCGTGACGCTTAATAACTTGAATAAAGCTGGCGGCTGATGGGTCAACGGTTATGCACCTAAGTTTTCTGCCTCCTACAAGGCTTTTCAGCGAAAGATAATGCTCCTCGTCTGTCTTTTGATAGCCCTCTTTTCTGGAATTAAAGTAGTATTCCTCTATTCTGTACCACACGTTTTCGTATCTGCCCCACAGTCCAAAGGATGCAGGGTTTACAGTGCCGTAGTCACAGGAAACTGCATATTCCTCAAACTCCACATTGGGAACATCGGGGAATGACTCGTCCTTGTCCATAAACGGATAAACAGCACCGGTGACAGCAACCCATCTGCCCTTTACAAACCTTTCGTAAAAGGCTCCGCTGTAAAGGCTTTCGTACCGTGCTATCATCTTTTTGCTAAGGGATGGATTGTCCTCCATTTCAAAGTGAAGATAAAGGGCATTTTTAATCTCCCTTTTCTTTATCCATTCACGGTAAAACCAGTGACCGGGATACTCCGGGTTGCAGTTAAACCAAAAGGTACTGCCCTCCACAGAGCATCTTGCCAGTGACTGCTCAACAAATGAACGTGGCATAAGGGCAACCTCGTCAAAGAAAACACCGGCTAAGGTGATGCCCTGAATCAGGGATGCACTCATTTCATCCTTTCCGCCAAAGAGGTAAAAGCGGTTCATTACCCCGTTATATGTAACTTCAAGGATGTTTTCGCTTTTTTTAAGCTGATAAGAAAATCCCAATTCAGTCAGGCTTTTCATAAGAGGTATAATTACATTTCGTTTAAGGCTTCGGATAGTCTTGCCACACATTGCAAAGGACATATTGGAAAACCTGCTGAAGGACCATGCAATAAAGGAAATGGACATACAAAAGGTTTTTCCGCTCCTGACAGCACCGTCACAGATAATTGCGTCTTTTTCCTTGTATGGGGAATTTTCGCACCACCAGGTAAGGACCTTTAGCTGTTTTTCGGAAAATGGATTATAGCTGTTACTCATCTCGTTTTGTCAGTGCCATTGCACCCTTTTCAAGTGCTTCGTAAAACGGCACTGCTCCTCCCCTTTCCTCGGTTTCTGCTTGGAGCTTTTCAAGGGCTTTCAGCCTGTCGAAAAATTTAATCTCCATTGCTCCGTCCTTTGGCTTTTTAATTTCGGAAATCATAAACAAATCCATCTGACCAAGCCTTTCCTTTGGAATATTCTCCTGTGTAATAAGGCTAATGCAATCGCTTATGCTCCCGAATGCAAGGTGCTGATACCCAAGCAAGGCAAGGTTTTTCAGTAGCTTTGACTTGGCGCTTAACAGCCTTGTGATTTCCTCCATAATTACATCCTTAGAAATCAGTTCAAGTCCTGCACCCTCATCTGTGTACCCTGCAAGGAGAGCCGACTCCTCAACGGTTTTGCCGTTTGCAATATTTTGGCAAAAAACCTTTTCCTTTTTCTTCAAATATTTATAACCTCCTTGTATTATATAAAAGTAGTTATTAGAGTCCCAATTCAAGGACTTATGC
>JBJEOZ010000037.1:0-40646 GCA_051880975.1 Ruminococcus sp. | reverse complement strand
TGAAAATTTTTCTGTTATGTATTATAATGATTTTATACTATGTAAAAGGAGATGTCCTTATGCCCTATATTGACGCAAAATTTTCTGTAAAAATTCCTGATGATAAGGAAAAATCATTGGCGGAAAAAATCACAAATTCTATTACACTAATTCCCGGCAAAACTCCCTCTTCCCTTATGGTGAATTTGCAGGACGAATGTAAGCTGTACTTTAGAGGTACAAACGAAAATCCCTGTGCTATCTTTGAGGTTAAAATTTTTGGCTCTTCTACAAAAGAAGCCTACACAGACCTCACCGCAAGGCTGTGTGAAATTGCCAAAGATGAGCTTGGCATTGAGGGAAAGAATGTGTATGTAAAATTTGACGAGGTATCCCTTTGGGGTATGGACTCCTTTATGTTTTAAGAGGTTTTTATGAAAAGCTTTAGAAAAGAACTTTGGTTTAACATCCCAAAACGCCGAGGACTTGTGAACATAACAAGAGATGTGCAGTCAGCCATTGACGAAAGCGGTGTAAAAGAGGGACTTGTCCTTGTTAACGCAATGAACATAACCGCATCTGTCTTTATCAATGACGACGAGCCGGGACTGCACAGCGACTACGAAAGGTGGCTTGAAAAGCTTGCCCCTGAAAAGCCATACAGCCAATACGCTCACAACGGTTATGAAGACAACGCAGACGCCCACTTGAAACGCACCATTATGGGCAGAGAGGTTGTTTGTGCCATAACTGAGGGAAAGCTTGACTTTGGCACATGGGAGCAAATTTTTTATTACGAAATGGACGGTATGAGAAGAAAGCATGCCTTAATCAAGATTATAGGAGAATAAGATGAAAATTGTTGTATTAGCAGGCGGTCTTTGCAGTGAAAGAAATGTATCTATTGTTTCAGGCAAAAAGGTTTATAACGCACTAAAGGAAAAGGGTCACAGCGTTGTACTACTTGATGTGTTTATGGGATATGAAGAAGAAAACTGCGATATTGACCGACTTTTTGAAGAAAACTATTCCTTTGCAAGGGATGTAAAGGTGGGTGAGCTTGTTCCCGACTTGGAGCAGGTAAAAGCCTCACGAAAGGACAAAAGCGACTGTTTTTTGGGACAAAATGTGGTTGACATTTGCAGAAATGCCGACATAACGTTTTTGGCTCTCCACGGCGGTGTGGGAGAAAACGGACAACTGCAGGCAACCTTTGATATTTTGGGAATAAAGTACACAGGTGCAAACTACCTTGGCTCAGCCATTGCAATGAACAAGGGACTTACAAAAAGTGTGCTGAGACAGAACAAAATAAGCACTCCTGCCGGAGAAATCTTCACCCCTGATGATATAAAGACAGGAGAAATCAAGCGTTGGTGCTGTTTCCCCTGTGTTGTAAAGCCTTGTAGTGGTGGTTCTTCCGTTGGTGTTTCCATCGTTGAGGATAAGGCAGACTTTGAAAAGGCTGTAAATGAGGCTTTCCTTTGGGAAAAGGAGATTCTTGTTGAACAGTATGTAAAGGGCAGAGAGCTTTCTGTTGGAGTTATTGACAACAAGGCTTTGCCTATTATTGAGATTATCCCCGAAAGCGGATTTTACGACTATGTAAACAAGTATCAGGCGGGAAAAACAAGGGATGTTTGTCCGGCTGAGCTTGAGGAATACACAACAAAACTTATTCAAAGTGAGGCTGAAAGGGCATTTAAGGCGCTTAATCTTCAGGGCTATGCAAGGCTTGACTTCCTGCTTGACGATGAGGGATGTCCATACTGCCTTGAGGCAAACACATTGCCGGGTATGACCCCCACAAGCCTTTTACCACAGGAAGCACAGGTTATCGGCATTGACTTTGGAACTCTGTGCGAAAAAATTATTGAAGTATCATTAAAGAAGTATGAGTAATATGAAAGCATTAACTATTAAAGAAATTTTAGAAAGCTGTGGCGGTGAATTTTTTGGTGAAGAAAAGTTCCTCGCCACCAAAGTAACCTCCATAGTAACCGACTCAAGAAAGGCAGAAAAAGGCTCAATGTTCGTTGCCATTAAAGGGGAAAGGTCTGACGGACACAAATTTGTCGGCGGTACATACGAAAATGGTGCTGTTTGCGCCCTTGTTGAGGATGTCGTGGACTGCCCAATCCCACAAATCAAGGTAGCAAGCACCTTAAATGCAGTCAAGGACATTGCAAGGTATTACCGCAGTTTGTTTACAATTCCATTTATCGGAGTTACCGGAAGTGTGGGAAAAACCTCCACAAAAGAAATGCTCTCTGCCGTACTAAAGGAAAAGTTTAAGGTGCATAAGACACAGGGCAACTTTAACAACGAGCTGGGTGTTCCTCTAACACTGTTTGCAATGGAGGAGGATGCAGAGGTAGCCATTATTGAAATGGGTATTTCCGACTTTGGAGAAATGACAAGGCTTTCGAGCATTGTAAAGCCTGACTTCTGTGTAATCACAAACATAGGTTGCTGTCACCTTGAATTTTTAGGTGACAGGGACGGCGTTTTAAAGGCAAAAACCGAAATGTTCACCCATATGCAAGGTGACGGAAAAATCTTCCTTTGCGGTGACGACGACAAGCTTTCCACAGTAGAAGATTACAACGGCATAAAGCCTGTTTTCTACGGACTTAAAAGTAAAAACGACTACTACGCAGAAATCATAGAAAACAACAGCGACTTGGGTATTAAGTGTGTTCTCCATTATGAGGGCAAGAAAATTCCCGTTACTGTTCCTGCTATCGGCAATCATATGGTGGCAAACGCAATGGCATCCGTTGCCATTGGCAGAACTCTGGGAATGACTGACGAGGAAATTGTCAGGGGAATTGAAAGCTACAAGACAATAAGCGGTAGAAACAATGTGATAAACACAGAGGACTACACCGTTATTGACGACTGCTACAACGCAAACCCCACCTCAACAAAGGCGTCCATTGACACAATTATGAACTTCAAAAATCCTCGGAAGGTGTGTATCCTTGGGGATATGAAGGAGCTTGGCAAGGAGGAAGTTGCCCTCCACAAAGAGGTTGGTGCATATGCCGAAAAGTGTGGTGTAGATGTTCTGCTTACCGTTGGCGACCTTGCAAGGGAAATGCAGTCGGAGTTAAAAAACACAACAGGCTATCACTTTGAAAGCAACGAGGAGCTTATCTCCAATCTGCCAAAAATTCTTAATAAGGGTGACGCTGTGCTGATAAAAGCAAGCCACTCAATGCACTTTGAAGAGATTGTAAGGGCAATCACAGGGTAAATGGAAAATTGAAAATGGAAAATGGAAAATTTCTGTTTGCCTTGCTACTTCTGTCATTCTGATGGAGATTGTCTAAAATCAATAAATTAACAAAAGCCGAAGTTATCGCACATCAAATGCGACAGCCTCGGCTTTTCATTATACTATCTCTAAAAATTACAAAATGTCAATATACTCTCCGTTTAGAGCCTTGTTCATACTTCTTACGGCGCAGAACTTACCGCACATTGAACAGGTGTCCTCGTGTTCAGGTGCTCGGCTGTCACGGATTGACTTTGCAGTTTCCGGGTCTATGGAGCATTCCCACTGCTTTTCCCAGTCAAAGGTACGTCTTGCGTCTGCCATTTCGTCGTCAATATCCCTTGCGTGAGGAATTTTCTTGGCTATATCCGCAGCGTGGGCGGCAATTCGTGACGCAATTATACCCTGCTTTACATCATCTACATTAGGGAGTGCCAAATGCTCCGCAGGTGTTACATAGCATAGGAAGGCAGCGCCTGACATAGCCGCAATAGCACCGCCGATTGCAGAGGTAATGTGGTCGTAGCCCGGTGCAATATCTGTTACAATAGGTCCAAGCACATAGAAAGGTGCTCCCATACAAATTGTCTGCTGAATTTTCATATTGGCTTCAATTTGATCCATTGGCATATGACCCGGACCCTCAACCATTACCTGTACATCCTTTGCCCAAGCTCTTTTTGTCAGCTCGCCAAGGCGAACAAGCTCTTCAATCTGACAAACATCACTTCCGTCTGCAAGGCAACCGGGACGGCAGGCGTCGCCTAAGGATATGGTTACATCATACTCACGGCAAATGTCAAGAATTTCGTCAAAATATTCGTAGAACGGATTTTCCTCACCTGTCATACTCATCCAGGCAAAAACAAGAGAACCACCTCGGGAAACAATGTTCATCTTTCTCTTGTGCTTTTTGATTTGCTCAATGGTCTTTCGTGTAATACCGCAATGCAGGGTGACAAAGTCCACACCGTCCTCTGCGTGTAGACGTACAACATCAATAAAGTCCTTTGCGGTAAGGGTTGCCAAATCCCTTTGGTAGTGAATAACGCTGTCATATACAGGCACTGTACCTATCATTGCAGGACACTCGGATGTCAGCTTTTGGCGGAAGGGCTGGGTGTTTCCGTGGGAGGACAAGTCCATAATAGCCTCTGCGCCCATATCCACAGCCGCCATTACCTTTTTCATTTCAATGTCGTAGTCCTTGCAGTCACGGGAAACACCAAGGTTTACATTGATTTTTGTCCTTAGCATAGAGCCAACGCCGTTGGGGTCGATGCAGGTGTGCTTTTTGTTGGCGCAGATTGCAACCTGTCCCTTGGCTACAAGCTCCCTGATTTCTTCCTCTGTGCGGTACTCCTTTTTGGCTACTGCTTTCATTTCCGGTGTGATGATGCCCTGTCTTGCGGCATCCATTTGTGTTGTGTAGTTTCTCATTTTAAAATTCCTTTCAAACAGATATTAAAATTATACTTCTTTTGCGAAGTGTGAGTTGATGTCAAAAGCGTGGTTCATTGGGCCACTTCCCTTGCCAAGGTCAAGCATTGCACTTAAAGCGCCACAGATATATTCCTTTGCCCTTGCAACAGAGTCCTCAAGGCTAAAGCCCTTTGCAAGGTTTGCGGCTATTGCACTTGAAAGTGTACAACCTGTGCCGTGGGTGTTGGGGTTGTTAATTCTCTTACCCTCAAACCACTTTTTCTTTCCCCTGTCATACAGAAAATCGGTAGCGTCGTTTATGCTGTGTCCTCCTTTTAAGAGGACTGCACAGCCGTAGGTGTCGCCAATAAGCTTTGCTGACTTCTGCATATCCTCACGGGTTTTGACCGTCATTCCCGAAAGCACCTCCGCCTCGGGAATATTTGGTGTGATAAGGGATGCAACAGGCAACAGCTCCTTTTCAAGAGTAGCCACTGCATCTGTCTTAATGAGTGCAGAACCGCTTGTTGCCACCATAACCGGGTCAACCACAATATTTTTTGCCTTGTAGTATGTTAGCCTCTCGGCAATTACCTTGATTAATTCTGCCGAGGATACCATACCTATCTTTACCGCATGGGGATAAATATCCTCAAACACAGCATCAATTTGTTCCCTTAAGAACTTTGGAGTTGAGTCCAAAATTGCCCTTACGCCGGTGGTGTTCTGTGCAGTTAATGAGGTGATTGCACTCATAGCATAGACGCCGTTCATAGTCATTGTTTTAATGTCTGCTTGAATACCGGCGCCTGAGCAGGAGTCACTGCCTGCGATTGTTAATGCTGTTCTCATTTTTCATTTCCTTTCATTTTAGCATTAATTTTGTATAGCGATAAAAGGTGGTGCCCCCGATTTACCGCTTTTTTTAGTGATGAAGTAATAGTGAATGGTGAAGAAGTAGACACTATGTCATTCCGAGCTTGTCGAGGAATCTCCTGCCTCTACCACACATTTTGTTAGAGAAATCATACTTTCCTATAACCTGATAGTGTCGATTTAGGCACTACTGCTTTCCTTTCAGATTCCTCGGTCACTTCGTTTCCTCGGAATGACAGGGGGAGGCTCGAAATGACAGGGTGGTGTCCTTGAAATGACAGGTTGTAATAATTTTCCATTTTCAATTTTCCATTTTCAATTCCCCTTTGGGAGGCTATCTGTCACTTCCCTTGCCTTTTTCTTTAGCTCTGCTGTGGCTTTTTCTATGTTTTCGGCGGAAAAGATTGCGGATACTACTGCTATACCCTGCATTCCTCCACCCTTTATTTCCTCTACATTTTCGCCATTTATTCCCCCTATTGCAACTGCGGGGATTGACACAGATGAGCAAATTTCCTTTAATTGCTCCTTGGTGATTCTCAGTGCGTTTTCCTTTGTTGAGGATGGAAAAACTGCTCCCACACCCATATAATCTGCTCCTGATTTTTCCGCCGTTTTTGCCTGTTCTACAGTTTTGCAGGTTGCTCCTATTATAAAATCCTTTGGTACTGCTTTTCTAATTTCCGAAACAGGTGCGTCCTCCAAACCTACATGCACACCGTCTGCACCGCTTTTTAGTGCAACGGACACATTGTCGTTGATAATCAGGGGAACGTTGTAGCGGTGGCAAAGCTCCTTTACCTCTATCGCCTCTTTTACAAAAGCGTCTTCATCAAGGTTTTTTTCACGGAGCTGTACTATTGTTACACCGCCCTTTAGTGCATCCTCAATCTGCTGGTAAAGGGTTTTTTCGCCAACCCAAGCGGAGTCGGTTACTGCATATAAAAGCAACATTTCTTTGTTAAAAATCATCTGAATTCCCCCAAATACTCCTTTACATCTTCACACATCATAACACCGCTCATAACGCAAACGCCCGTTGCACCGGCACTTTTCACCTGCGGAAAGTTTTTGCTACTTATTCCGCCAATGGCATAGACAGGGATTTCCACACTTTTGCATACATTTTTGAGAAAATCAAGTCCTCTTCCGGGCAGTCCCTTTTTGCAGTCTGTGTCAAAGATATGCCCTGCTGTGATGTAGGTGCAACCAAGCTTTTCTGCCCTTACTGCATCATCTGCTGAATGACAGGACGCACCTAATACCTTGAATTTTCCTCTGTCCTTTGCCGGAATATTGTCAAGAATGTGTAACGGCAAGTGGATATAAGGGTGATTTAGCTCAAGGGCAACCTTAGTAAAATTGTGGAGAATACAAGGTGTGTTGTATCTGTTGCAAATTTCTATCACCTTTGTAGCCAAGTCTTTGTACTCTTTTTCCGTCAAATCCTTTTCACGCAAAATAATGCCCTTGGGGTTTGCCGAGGCTATTTTTTCAATCCGCTTTAAAAAATCCTCTTTGCAAAGGGAACGGTTTGTTATACATAAAATATCACACATACAAATAGTCATTCAGCACAGGCTGTAAGCCTTCATCGGAAATATCCTGATACATCTTGTCAAGACTGCGGTTGTCGTCAATTTCAAATTGCTCGTCACCCTGTGCTTCTTCTGTTTCCTTTCCGCTGTATTTGCTTTCGTGGTCGCCGATTCCTGTTGACACTCCTGCGGAAATTTTTGTGGCGGCAATCTTTACAATTCCGTTCCTAAACTCTGCACTTTCCCTTGAAGAAACAGTAATTCCCACATAAGGAAGAAAAATTCGGTAGGCACAAATCACCTGACAAAGCTGTTTTTCGTGAACATCAAGGGGATTTATTTTGTCGTTATTTATAATTGGGCGAAGTCTTGGACAGGACAAAGACATCTCTGCGTAGGGGTACTTTCTTTGAAGATAGTAAACGTGCAAGGCACTTGCAAGGGCGTCCTTCCTGAAGTCGGAAAGTCCTAAAAGTGCGGAGAATGCAACACCTCTCATACCACCCATTAAGGCTCTTTCCTGTGCGTCAAACCTATAAGGCCACACCCTTTTGTGCCCCATTAGGTGGAGCTTTTCGTACTTATCCGCATCATATGTTTCCTGAAAAACTGTTACATAGTCTGCTCCGCACCGGTGTAGGTAGCGGTATTCATCTGTGTTGACAGGGTATATTTCAAGACCAATCATACGGAAGTACTTTCTTGCTATTTTACAAGCCTCGCCGATATACTTTACATCACTTTTTGCCCGACTTTCACCTGTAAGGATTAAAATTTCCTCCATACCGCTGTCGGCAATAACCTTCATTTCCTTTTCAATCTGCTCCATACTAAGCTTCATTCGCTTGATGTGGTTGTAGCAGTTGAAACCGCAGTAAACGCAGTAGTTTTCGCAGTAATTTGCAATGTAAAGAGGTGTGAAGAGATATACGGTGTTGCCAAAGTGCTTGCTTGTTTCAAGCCTTGCCCTCTGTGCCATTTCCTCCAAAAAAGGCTCGGCTGACGGTGAAAGGAGTGCCTTGAAATCCTCAATAGAACAGGTTTCGCTGTCTAAGGCTTTGCGAACATCCCTTGCTGTGTATTTTGTGTAGTCGTAGGAGTTCATCTGCTCCATAACATTTTTGCAAACATCAGACTCTATTACCTCCATACCCTCCATATATTCCATATGGTTTGTACGGCTTTGGGGGTCGTTTTCTATTTTGTGCTTTTTTTCAAGCGCCTGTTCGGATAAAAATTCTGAATCAACAAAAAATTGATTTTCCATATCCTCACCCCTTAACTTCTAAGAAAGCCTGTAAGCGGGTCGGAGGCTGACGCACCTCTTGTTAGAACTCTGCCAAGTCCTGCAAGGTATGCCTTTCTGCCTGCCTCAATAGCCTGGCGGAAAGCCTGTGCCATCATTGGAAGATTACCTGCTGTTGCAAGTGCTGTGTTCGCCATAATTGCCGACGCACCCATTTCCATAGCCTCACAGGCTTGGGAGGGTCTGCCGATTCCGGCATCAACAATGATTGGCAAGTCGATTTCGTCAATGAGAATTTGGATAAAGTCCTTTGTTGCAAGTCCTTTGTTTGAGCCGATTGGAGATGCAAGGGGCATAACGGCAGATGCACCGGCATTTACAAGATCCCTTGCCACATTCAAATCGGGGTACATATAGGGCATAACAACAAAGCCCTCTTTTGCAAGGATTTCCGTTGCCCTGATAGTTTCCTCATTATCGGGGAGGAGGTACTTTGAGTCACGCATAATCTCAATCTTTACAAAGTCACCGCATCCAAGCTCCCTTGCAAGTCTTGCTATGCGTACAGCCTCTTCGGCATTCCTTGCACCGCTTGTATTTGGTAGCAAAGTAACCCCCTTTGGGATGAAGTCAAGGATATTTTCCTGTTCTTTTGTATTCGCTCTGCGAACTGCAAGGGTGATTATTTCGGCACCTGCATCCTTAACGGCAGACTCGATTAATTTCAAGGAATATTTCCCTGAGCCGAGGATAAAACGGGAGTTAAACTGATGACCGCCTATAATTAATTTGTCGTCATTCATTATGATTTCCTTCTTTCTATAATCTCCTTATTTTCTAAACATCAAACTGATTATTCAAAATGCGAATTATTGTGTGAGCCTGATGTGATGCGCAAAGCATAACTCTTGAGGATACAAGACCTATGTCGTCATTAACATCACTTACACCGTCACCGCAAAGGTAGAATTTATCCGTAATTTTTCGGGTTTTAATGGCGTTGGGACTTCCAAGTCCCGCCATACCCGAACCGGCTACAAGGTACTTTTGGGGCATTTTTTCCAACACAATATTTGTCAGCATTGCCTTACACTGTGCATTGTCAAAAGCCTCGCATATTATGTCGGCATCTTTCAAAAGATCTACTGCATTGCTTTCGTCAATTTTAACTGTGTGGGTTTCAAATTCTGTATATGGTGCAATTTCCTTTAGGTTTTCCAGTAATGCCTCTGTCTTGTATCTTCCCACCTGGGAGGCTTTGTACTGCTGTCGGTGTAGGTTTGTAATGTCAACCCTGTCAAAATCAATGAGGATAAGTTTGCCGATACCGGCACGAGCCAAAGAAATTGAAATGTTTGAGCCAAGTCCTCCAAGTCCGCACACAGCAACTGTACTTGACATAAGCTTTTCCTGTAACTTGTCACCCTGACGGATTTTCAGGGCGTTTATCATTTCTTCTTTTGTGGGAATCATATTAGCCCCCTCCCACAAAGCTGACAACCTCAATGCTGTCGCCGTCATTTATCAAGGTTTCATCATACAAAGCCTTTGGTACAATATCGCCGTTTTTTTCCACAGCAATTCTTCTTTTATCGTAATTAGTTGTGTCCAGGTATTCTCCTATTGTCTTACCTGCAACATCAACACTTTCACCGTTGATTGTAACCATTATTTTACCTCCTTAAAAAATAAAGGGAGCTACCTGTTTGGTAACTCCCCGTTAAAATTTGCTTATTATCAGGCATCCCTACGTTGGCATTATCCAAATCAGGTTATGGGTCAAAGGCACACACCTTTTTCTCAGCCACTTTTGTAGCTCCCCTCTTTACTTTTATAAAAAAATTATAGCACCGTAATATGATGTTGTCAACAAATTAAGGAAACACTGATTAAATCATTTGCACAGAAAGGGCTGTCAGATTTTTTGTCGGTTTGTTCAAAAAACCGCAGGAATACTGACGTATTGCGAGGATTTTTTGGGCAAACCGGCGGAAAATATGCGCACAAGATGTGTAAAGTGATTTATTCAGTGGTTCCTTATCCCTCTGAAATTTTCAGTTCAAACCAGAAGATACTGCCTTCTCCTACTACACTTTTTACACCGTATTTGGCACTGTGCAGGTCAAGGATATTTTTTACAATGGAAAGTCCAAGTCCTGTGCCTATAACAGAGCTTTTGTGCTCCTTATCCACCTTGTAATATCTTTCCCAAATATTTTCAAGGTGCTCCCTGTCAATTCCCTCTCCGTGGTCCTCAACCTCAATCAAAACCTTGTCGTCCTTTCTTATTTGACGGACAACAATCCTCTTGTCCTCTCGTGAGTAGTTGATGGCATTGTTGACCAAATTGTAAACAACCTGACCTATTTTGCTTTGGTCTGCGTTTACAAATATTTCTTCATCATATTCAAAGGTCAGGGAATAACCCTCCTGTTCCTTTAGCTTGTTATAACGCTGGAACATATCCTTAATCAGCATTGTTAATGAGAAAATCTCGCAGTTAAGGGTTGTAGTTCCGGACTGAATTTTGGAAATATCAAGAAGGTCTGTTACAAGCATATTAAGTCGGTTTGCCTCGTCAATTATGATTTGGATATTCTCCGGTGTGTTTTCTCCCGGCAAATCCCTCATAACCTCGCCGTAGCCTGTTATCATTGTCAGGGGCGTTCTAAGGTCGTGGCTGATGTTTGCAATCAGCTCGTGCTGGAGTGACTCAACCTTTTTCAGCTCCTTTGCGGCATAGTTCAGGGTGTTGTTAAGCTCGTTAACCTCCATATAGCCTGTGCTGTTAAACTCAACATCATAGTCCTTGTTTGCAAGTCTTTTTGCCGACTTTGTGGTGTCTGTAATAGGCTTGCTGATTTTGTGGGATGCAAAAATTGCAATGCAAATTCCAAGGGCTATAAGCACAAATGTAATTGTTACAAGCTGGTATCTAAGGGTACTTACAACGCTGTCAACAGGAGTTATCTGTGAGGTGATTATAACCATATACTGATTGTTACCGCTGTCCTCCATAAGCCTTGTGTAAACCATTCCCTGTGTGTTCAGCTTGTCCATAGGCGGAGTTTCTCCCCTAAAGGAATTAATAAGGGATTGCTTTTCCTTTGCCTGTGTTTCCTCTGTAAACAGCAGATAACTTCCCTTTTCCTTTTTTGCCTGTTCGTAGTAGGTGTATGGACTGCTGCCCTTAATCAGCTTGTCGCTGTTGAACATAACAATACTTTTGTTATCGTTTTCTGCTTGGTTTTCCGTATCGCTGTCGCTGTCACCCTTAGATGTACTGCTATCCTGTGAATTTTCACTTGTATTATTTGATGCAGTACTACTCTCCCCCTGCTTAAACAAAATCCTCATATAGCTTTTGTCTGTGGAGTAAAGTGGCTTTATAAGTGATGAGCCTGTTTCGTAAACATAAATGGTAACATCATTTTGCTCCGCCAAGTTTTCCACAAGGGTTGTGATATTCTGTGAGGTTATATTGTCCTCAATGGAGTATGCACATTCCTTTACTTGATTTACCCTGACTTCCTTGTAAAAGGTACTGAAAAAAACCGTTTGAAATGCCCACAAAAACACCATCATAATCAGGGAAAACAGCACAAACCACATCAGCAGCTTGTAGTGCAAGGGCAAAAACTTCAGTTTAGCTCTCAAGTGTTTCAAATCGGTAGCCAACCCCCCTTAGTGTAACAATACATCTGCTGTATTCTCCAAGACTTTTCCTCAACAGCTTAATGTGGGTGTCAAGGGTTCTGTCGTCACCAAAGAAGTCATATCCCCACACCTCGCTGATTAGCTTTTCCCTTGTAAGGGCAATTCCCTTGTTCCTAACCATATAGAAGAAAAGCTCATACTCCTTTGGCGTCATCTCAACTCTTTTTCCGTCAACGGTAACAATTCTTGCGGTAAAATCTACAACAAGTCCTTTAAACTTGAAAACATCCTTGCTTTCAACACTTGTATTTTTACTGCGTTTCAGCACAGCGTTAACCCTCATCATAAGCTCCTTTGGAGAAAAGGGCTTTACCACATAGTCGTCAATGCCCAGCTCAAAGCCGTGGATTTTGTCGTACTCTTCACCACGAGCTGAAAGCATTATTATTGGAGTGTTACAGCTTTTGCGGATTTCACGACAGGCTGAAAAGCCGTCAAGCTCAGGCATCATAACATCCATAATGATGATGTCAAAGCTTTCGCTGTTGCATATTTCAATGGCTGACATTCCGTCAACAGCCTCAGTAACCTGATGGCCCTCAAAAACTGCGTATTTCTTAATAATTTCTCTTATTCTGAATTCGTCGTCAACAACTAAAATTTTGCTCATAATTAACTGTTCCTTTCCCAAGTAATGTAACAAATTAAAATTTACCGCACCTTTTCACTTTTACATATTAAAAATATTATCATTCTAAGGTAATAATAAATTCACAATGTGACAATTATATGTTGAAAAGCTTAATGTTTTGAAATATAAAAACCTCATTTATGAACATTCTAAAAATATTTTACCACAAAATGAAATCCTTTTAAAGGAAATATTGAAATGTTTAATAAATAAAGCTATAATAGGGGGTGTGGGTGATTTTATGGAAATAAGAAAAATTAAAGCAAGTGAAATTACAGAAACAGTTTGCCGTCTTTTTATGGACTGCAACTACTACATAGGCAAGGATATTTACTGTGCTTTGCAAAAGGCTAAGGAAAGAGAAGAAAGCGAAACAGGCAGAAACATTCTTGCACAGATAATTGAAAATGACGATATAGCCGCAAAGGAGAGAATACCTCTGTGTCAGGACACAGGTATGGCTATACTCTTTGTAAAATACGGTGACAAGGTTGTTGTTGAGGACGGTTCATTTAACGAGGCTGTAACAGAGGGTGTGAGAAAGGCATATAAGGATGGTTATCTTCGCAAAAGCGTTGTGGACGACCCTGTATTTGACCGAATTAACACAAAGGACAACACACCTTGCATAATACATACAGAAATTGTACCCGGCGACAAAATTGAGATTTTAGCCGGTGGCAAAGGCTTTGGCAGTGAGAATATGTCAAAAATTGCAATGCTAACACCAAGCAAGGGCATTGAAGGTGTTAAAAAGTTTATCCTTGACACAGTAAGGGAAGCAGGCCCTAACCCCTGTCCTCCAATGGTAGTTGGTGTTGGGATTGGGGGAACCTTTGAAAAGGCTGCAACCCTTGCAAAAAAGGCAACCTTCCGCAGTATTGACACCCATAACCCCGACGTCCGTTACTCTTCCCTTGAGGATGAGCTTTTGAATGAAATTAACAAAATGGGCTTTGGCCCTGCCGGTCTTGGTGGAACAACAACCGCCATTGGTGTTAACATAGAAACTTATCCAACCCATATTGCAGGTATGCCTGTGGCTGTTAACATCTGTTGTCATGCGGCAAGACACGCAAAAGCGGTAATATAAAAAAGTAGGTAAAGCTATGAAAAGAACTTTGCGAATAGTCATTATAACGGTGCTGATAATTGCTGTGGGAGTTGTGATGATGTTTATAACTCCCGGAACACTCAAGGTCGGCACCAATGTTTACTCAAACACATATCAAAATTCTCCCGAGGAAAGCCTTAGAAAATACTATGACGAAATTATGCTGGAGCAGTCAATAGGCAAAGCCGAAACCGACGACACCTGCCTTTACCTTTATTTTAACGGAAAAACCATCAGCGTATGCGAAATGATAAAGGAAAAGGGAAAGTACTGCTACTTTGGGGAGAAAATCAAGTTTAAGTACGGCTCTGACTATATGTGCTTTGACAAAAACAAAACTGTGATAAACAACGATGTTTACTACTGGGATATTGTTTACGAAAACAGAAAGAGCCTGATAAACGACCACAGTTTTAATTCACTTGATTTTACCGTGGAAATCGGAGAGGAAACAAGAAACCTCTCTTTTGTATATAAAATCGAAAATAAGGAGTAAATAACTATGAGAAAATTATCTTGCGTATTACTATTTGCTGTTTTGGCGGTGGTTGCAGTTATTTCTGCCGGATGCGGATGTTCAAGCACAGACAGCGGAAGTACTCAAAACACTACACCGTCACTTAACACAAACGCCCTTGACAGAATTAAAATCTATGACGGTACCGGCGAAAAACAGGGTGACCTTCTTGTTACACTTAAGGGTGAAGCAAAACAGGCAATGAGTGATGTTAACCAAATGTATGCCGAAACAAAGAGTGAAAAATTAGAAGTAAAGGAAGATGTTTCAAAGGCTAAGAAGATTTACTACTTTGAGCTTCTCAACTACGAGGAGGACGGAACTCCAAAGAAGAGCAATGTTTACTACCTCTACTTCCTTGGCAACAAAACATATTGCTATTACAGAGAAAAACAGCACTTTGCTGACGGAGAATACTATATCTGCGGTAACACAGCTGTATCTCAGCAAAACATAACTGATATGGTTAACGGTGTTGAAAACAATGAAAAAAATTAATCTACCAATAACTGACGAGGATATAAAAAACCTTAAAGCAGGGGAAACTGTACTGCTGACAGGAACAATCCTCACCGGCAGAGATGCCGCTCACAAAAGATTATATGAGCTTGTGGAGCAGGGAAAGGAATTGCCTGTTGACATTAAGGGTGAGCTGATTTACTATGTAGGACCTGCTCCGGCAAAGCCCGGCTTTGCCGTTGGACCGGCAGGACCAACCTCAAGCTACCGTATGGACAAGTATGCTCCAACCCTCCTTGACCTTGGTTTAAAGGGAATGATAGGCAAGGGTGCAAGGAGCAAAGAGGTTGTGGACTCCATTGTTAAGAACAAGTGCGTTTACTTTGCCTGTGTTGGGGGAGCCGCCGCACTTATAGCCAAATCCATCAAAAAGGAAGAAGTCCTTTGCTACGAGGATTTAGGCACAGAGGCTATCAGAAGATACACAGTAGAGGACTTTCCCTGTATTGTAGCCATTGATTCCTATGGAAACAACGCCTACGATGAGGGTCAAAAAAAATACTTTAGAGAGTGATTTATGTTATTTGCAAGTACGGTTTTTATTTTTGAATTTTTGCCGGCTGTTCTTTTACTGTACTATGTAGTGCTTAAAAAGTTCAGAACAGGACAAAATATCTTACTCCTTGTGGCAAGTCTTTTGTTCTACGCTTGGGGTGAGCCAAAGTATGTTTTGATTATGATTCTTTCAATCATAGTTAACTACCTCTTTGGACTTTTGGTGGATAAGTTTAGGAGTAGCAAAGCAAAATCAAGGCTTGTCATAGCGCTTACAGTTGTGTTCAACCTTGGTGTGCTTTACATCTTCAAATACCTTATGTTCACCATTGAAAACATAAACTCAATAGCAGGACTTCACCTGTCTGTACCAAACATAGTACTGCCAATCGGCATAAGCTTTTTCACATTCCAGGCAATGAGCTATGTAATTGATGTGTACAGAGAAAAGGGTGAGGCTCAGAAAAACCCCCTGAATGTTGGTCTTTACATCAGCTTTTTCCCACAGCTGATTGCCGGACCGATTGTAAGGTACGAAACTGTTGCATATCAAATCAAGCACAGGAAAGAAAGCTTTGATAAATTCTCACAGGGTGTTTGCAGATTTATTATAGGTCTTGCCAAAAAGGTACTCCTTGCCAACACAATGGCTGTGGTTGCCGACCATGCCTTTGATATGCCCAACAGCGAACTCACAGTTGTTATGGCTTGGGTGGGTGCTATTGCCTACACATTCCAAATTTTCTTTGACTTTGGCGGATACAGCGATATGGCAATCGGTCTTGGAAAGATGTTCGGCTTTGACTTTTTGGAAAACTTTGACTACCCCTACATCAGCCTTTCCGTATCGGAATTTTGGCGCAGATGGCATATGTCACTTGGCACATGGTTCAGAGATTATGTGTATTTTCCACTTGGTGGCTCAAGGGTAAAGAGCAAGGCTCGTCTTGTTTTCAACCTGTTTGTTGTGTGGTCGCTTACAGGCATTTGGCACGGTGCAAACTGGACCTTCCTTTGCTGGGGTCTTATGTACTTTGTGCTTTTGACCATAGAAAAGCTTGTTGGCTGGGAAAAGAAGTACCCCGACAAAATGAAGCTTTTACGCAGAATTTACACCCTGTTCTTTGTTGTAATGGGTTGGGTACTGTTTAGGGCAGAAAGTATAGGTGACGCCGGAGCATACTTCGCCACAATGTTCGGCGGAGGAAACCTCATTGACGACACCACCATTTACTACGCACTAAACTACATTGTGTACTTTGTAATTGCAATCCTTGTCAGCACACCGATTTTCAAAAAGCTTTCACTAAAGGCAAACGGTGACAATCCTGTCATTGTGGCTGTTTCTACCGTTGGACTATGCATATTACTTTTGGTATCTGTAAGCTACATTGTAAAGGGTGCATACAATCCATTTATTTACTTTAATTTTTAATGAATTAACCGACATCTTTTTAGGTGTCGGTTTTTTACTTTAAAAACATCATTTAAATGGTTGTTTTTGTTTCATTTTAATTGACAATTTCTTTCATTAATGAGATAATAGAATGTAATACTAATGTCTTAATAACATATTAAGCTATGAAGGAGAATACGCTATGGCTAAAGAAATGGCTAAAGCCTACAACCCTAAAGAGGTTGAAGACAAAATATATGATTTTTGGCTGGAGGGCAACTACTTTCACGCAGAGGTGGACAAGGACAAAAAGCCTTACACTATTGTAATGCCACCGCCAAACATTACAGGTCAGCTCCATATGGGACATGCCCTTGACAACACATTACAGGATATTCTTATCCGTTGGAGAAGAATGGAGGGTTATTCCGCACTTTGGCTCCCCGGCACAGACCACGCAAGTATTGCAACCGAGGCAAAAATTGTTGAGGCTATGAGAAAGGAAGGCATCTCCAAAGAGGATATCGGCAGAGAAAAATTCCTTGAAAGAGCATGGGACTGGAAAAAGGAATACGGCGGAAGAATTGTAAGTCAGCTTAAAAAGATGGGCTCCTCCTGTGACTGGGAGAGAGAACGCTTCACTATGGACGAGGGTTGCTCCGAGGCTGTCAAAGAGGTTTTTGTTCGCCTTTACGAAAAGGGCTTAATCTACCGTGGGGAAAGAATCATCAACTGGTGTCCTCACTGCTGTACTTCTATCTCTGACGCAGAGGTTGAATTTGAGGAGCAGGCAGGTCACTTTTGGCATCTTCGCTACCCACTGACAGACGGTAGCGGTTACCTTGAACTTGCCACTACAAGACCTGAAACACTTTTGGGCGATACAGCTGTTGCTGTTAACCCTGATGACGACAGATACAAGCACCTTGTTGGCAAAACCCTCACACTTCCACTTGTGGGCAGAGAAATTCCTATTGTTGCCGACAGCTATGTTGACATTGAATTCGGTACAGGTGTTGTTAAAATCACCCCTGCTCACGACCCTAACGACTTCCAGGTTGGTTTAAGACACAATCTGCCTGTTATCAATGTTATGACCGATGACGCAAAAATCGTTGAGGATTACCCAAAATATGCGGGTATGGACAGATACGAGGCAAGAGAGGCTATCGTCAAGGATTTGGACGAGGGCGGTTACCTTGTAAGAGTAGAAAAGCACGACCACAATGTTGGCACCTGTTACAGATGCCACAGCACAGTTGAACCAAGGGTTTCTATGCAGTGGTTTGTTAAAATGAGCGAGCTTGCAGGCCCTGCCATTGAATGTGTAAAAAGCGGTAAGACAAAGTTTGTTCCCGAGCGTTTTGATAAGATTTACTACCATTGGATGGAAAACATTCGTGACTGGTGTATTTCCCGTCAGCTTTGGTGGGGACACAGAATTCCTGCTTACTACTGTGATGAGTGTGGAGAAATTGTTGTTGCAAAGTCAACCCCGGAAAAATGTCCTAAGTGCGGTTGCGCACATCTGCATCAGGATGAGGACACACTGGACACTTGGTTCAGCTCGGCACTATGGCCTTTCTCAACTCTCGGTTGGCCGGAGAAAACTCCTGAGCTTGACTACTACTTCCCTACAAACACACTTGTAACAGGCTACGACATTATATTCTTCTGGGTTGCAAGGATGATTTTCAGCTCTGTTGAACAGATGGACGCACAGCCCTTTGACACAGTATTTATTCACGGTATTGTCCGTGACGAAAACGGCGTTAAAATGAGTAAATCCCTTGGCAACGGCATTGACCCGCTACTTGTTATTGACCAGTACGGCGCAGACGCACTTAGAATGTTCCTCGCCACAGGCAACTCACCGGGAAATGATATGAGATATTCCGAAAAGAGAGTTGAGGCTTGCAGGAACTTTGCCAACAAGCTGTGGAACGCCAGCCGTTTTGTTCATATGAACATTGACGACTATGATGTTGAAAATAAACTTCCTGAAAAGCTGGAAACAGAGGACAAGTGGATTTTGCACACACTTAACAATGTGGCAAAAGAGGTAAACGAAAACCTTGAAAGGTTTGAGCTTGGAATTGCACTTTCAAAGATTTACGACTTTATTTGGAACAGCTACTGCGACTGGTACATTGAGCTTTGCAAGGCAAGACTTCAAAGTGAGGGCGAAACAGCACAAAATGCCCGTCAGGTACTTATCTTTGTCCTTGACAAAATGCTAAAGCTACTCCACCCCTTTATGCCCTTTATCACAGAGGAAATTTGGCAGACAATTCCACACGAAACTAAGGGCAAGACAATTATGCTTGAGGAATATCCACAGTATGACGAAAGCCTTAACTTCCCAACGGAAGCACAGGATATGATGAAGGTAATGGAGGCAATCACAGCAATTCGTACCCAAAGAAACGAGATGAATGTTCCGCCTTCAAAAAAAGCAAAGCTGTTTATAGCCACTGCAACACCTGATACATTTAGTCAGGGCGTAAAATTCTTTGAAAAACTTGCATCTGCAAGCGGTGTAGAAATCGGTGACGCATTTGAAATTGAGGGTGCAGTTACAGTTGTTACCGGGGATGCAAAGATTTACATTCCTATGGAAGAGCTTGTTGACAAAGAGGCAGAGCTTGCAAGACTTAACAAAGAGCTAAAACAGGTTGAAAAAATGCTTGCACAGGATGAGGGCAAGCTGAACAATCCGGGCTTTATGTCAAAAGCACCTGAAAAGGTTATTGAAAAAATCAAGTCACAGGCTGAAAAAGAAAGGGAAAAAATCGCCCTAATCAACACAGCCATTGAATCCCTAAAATAAAATGCAATAAAATATGATGCAATATAAAGAACCGAGTAATCCAAAATGGATTACTCGGTTTTCTTTTGAGAAATATTTTTGAGAAATGAAAATTACATAGTTACTGTATTTGTTCCAATTCAACAATTACTTGAGGTATGTAAGACCTGTTTCGCCGATTGCTCCGGAAATTCCGTTAAAGCCTGATGCACAGCATACATATACTCTCATATTGCCCTGTCCAAGACTGCTAACTGAAAGTGTACCGTTTGTTACAGTCTTTTGGTCGCCTGTTACAGCGTCAATGTATGTACCGTTAGGGATATTCTTGAATGTTGCGCTGCCGCTTAATGCTACACAAGCAAGTGAATCGCCCTCGTCAGCACTTGTGTATCTTCTGATGTAAGCCATACTACCGTCAACATAGTTGGAAGAATTTGTGTACTGACCCTTTTGAAGTGCAGGGATTGCTCTTCTGATTTGGTTAAGCTTTGAAAGGTGCTTTGAAAGGGGAGCGTTAAGTGTGGATGCTACTGTACCGCTTGCTGTATACTTGCCGTAATCACTTGCGGAAACAGTACCCTCAAGTTTTGTACCAAAGTATGCACGACCTGTCTTTTCAAGCGGTGCGTTAGGACCAACATCAATTGGAACATCCTTCTTAAACTCGATTTCCGAGCCGTAGTAGATACAAGGAATACCACGGAATGTGAACATAAGGTTCATATTCTCTGCCCAAGCCTGTGCACCACCCTGATAACGGGTCTTTTCCTGTCCGTCAGGGCCGTAGTCGTGAGAGTCAACATAGGTTACTGCCCATGTTGCGTCGTTGTACAGGGAATCCTCACTGCAGGCTGCTCTGTAAGCGTCACTTGCGTTTCTGAATGCCCAGTGCATTGGGAAGTCAATTGTACTTGTTCCGTTTGCCTTGCTGTAGTCAGGTGTGTGGTATGTAATACCGTTAAGGCTTGCGTTTGTGCTTGTTTCTTTGAAATCTCTGTTCTGATAAGCTTGGAAGTGCTTTATGGCGTTGTTATAGTTTGATTCCCAACCGGAGTTGCTCCAGTTGTTCTGCCACGCGCTGTCTGTTTCTTTCCAGGTGTAGAAGAAGCAGGAGTCAGATGAACCGCCCTCGTTGTAAGCTCCGTGGTATCTTGCGCAAACCTCGCCGAAGATGTGGAAGTTCTTGTATGCTGTAAATACAGGGAAGTAAGCGTTGTTAAGTGTCCAACGGTTGATGTGCTTTTCTGTATCCATACGGAAAGCGTCAACACCCATATCAACATACTGCTTGTAGCAATCTGTAATATACTTTGCAACTACCGGGTTTTCTGTATTAATATCAACGCAGTCACCTGCCATCTGGCCTGTCTGCTCAGCAGATGAGCCGTAACTCATGGACTTGTCGTGGTGATAGTAGTGATTTGTATCGTTGGCGTCCTCTTTCATAACGGCAAGTCTTGCCTGATACTGATCACCCGGCAGCATACTGTCATAGTTAGGAGCAGTTTTTGCAAATACTGAACCCGGAATTGTCTTCATACAGTCAACGGAGTCAAGGTTGCTGTAATCCTTTGTGAACATTGGTGCAAGGAAAGCCTCACCAAAGTTACCTGTGTGGTTCCAAACAACGTCCTGTACGATTTTAAGACCCTTTTCGTGAGCTGCGTCAATAAGGTCCTGATATGAAGTGTCGCTTGACTCGTATCTTGGGTCAACCTTGCTGAAGTCAAATGCGTGATAGCCATGGTAGTCATAGCCTGATGCATTTTCAACAACAGGTGTAATCCAAATAGCGGAGAAGCCAAGAGCCTTGATGTAGTCAAGCTTTTGAATTAATCCCTTGAAGTCGCCACGCCATGCAGGGTCGGAGTCAGGGTTGTTTGCTGTGCCGTCATCCCAGCAGTGAACATTGTTGCTTGTGTCACCGTCGTAAAATCTTGATGTGATTATGAAGTAGATACTGTCCTCACGAAGGTCTGTTCTCTCTACATCTGCATCAGATGGGAACTTGTTGAACCAACGGTTGTTTTTATACCAAAATTCATTGTTACCGCTGTCTGTATTTCTCGTCAGCTCGGCACTCTGTTTTCCGTCGCTGTCAACAAACTGGAGGTTAATCTTTGTAACACTGCTGAAGGTGTACTTGTAGTAGTTGTTACCCTCGCTTGTCATCTTAGGGCCGGGATAGTCTGTTGAAATGTTACTTGGAAGTGAGTTCCAGTAGTAAACATTTGGAGTACCCTTTTCTGTGTAATAGTGGACAGTTATGCCCGTAGCGCCTGTGCTTTCGTTTGCAGCAGCGCCGTTTGACTGGTTGCTTGTCTGTGCGGCAGAAACCGAAACACCGGCAACTGACAATGCCAAAACAAGAACCAGAAGGATTGCAGTAAGTTTTTTCATAGCTACATTCTCCTTTATAAATACAATCTTATACGTTTATATTATAAGATGAAAAAAACAGATTAAATTTCTAATAAAGAAAAATATTCTGTTTGCAGTGCCAATTTTTTGACCCTGTTTTTGGCTATATTCCCCAACTTGTGAATATACTATGAATAAAATATTGCTAAATAATATACTCTCTGATGATTTTTGCTACACCACATTCATTATTTGTAACTGTGGTGATGTCGGCGTACTTTTCTACACCCTCTTTGCAATTCTTCATTGCAACGCCAAGTCCTGCCTCTCTAAGCATTTCAATATCGTTGTAGCTGTCACCCATTGCAATCATTTTTGACACAGGAATACCTGTTATTTTGGCAAGTGCGTGTAGTCCCTCACCTTTGTTTACATTTGCAGGGGTGATTTCAAGGAAGAAAGGCTCACTTAAAAATACATGTAGCCTTGGCTCAAATGTCTTTTGCAAAATAGGGAGATATTTTTCGATAACATCAGGGTCGTCAACAAGGAGTAGCTTGTTCATTTCCACATCAAGATTTACAAAGTCGTCAAAAAATTCAAAGGGAAGTCCCACAATGTTTGCCTCTGTGTAGGAGTAATCGTTAAGGCTGTTACCCGCCACAATCTTTTTGTCAAGAGGTGAGGTTACTGTGATACTGCTGTCACCAACTATATCAAAAATTTCCTTCAAATACCCCTTTGGAAAAGGACAGTTGTAGAGAATTTTGTCATTCTTTACACTGTAAATTCTTCCCCCGTTGTAAGAAACCACATAACCGCCGAAGTCCTTTAGCCTTAATTCCTGAATAAAGGGCAAAATACCGCTTTCAGGTCTGCCTGTTACAACAGCCACAGTCTTTCCCATTTTTTGCATTTCTATGATAGCGTCAATATTTTCCTTTGGAATTTCCTTCTCGTCATTACACAGAGTGCCGTCCATATCAAGGGCAATTAAATCGTATTTCATTTTATGTTCTCCATTTTCTTATCCTTAACATTTTTGCGAAAGTAAAGTCTTGCTCTAATCCTTTAGGCTTGGAAGTTCACAGCAAAATTCGTAAAAGTCCTTTAAGCTTCCCTTTTTGTATGAGGAAATGTCTGCGTTGTGCCTGTTGATAAGGTCGTCTGTTACAAGGTATGTGTCCATACCGATTTTACTACTGCTCATATCCTCGTCAACATCATTGCCCACCATAAGTGTTTCCTCCGGCAGACAATCAGCCATTTTACAGGTTTCGGCAAAATAATTCGGGTTAGGCTTTGTGTACTTTGATGTTTCATATGTGGTGATTAACTTAAAATCATCCTTGTTAAGACCCGCCCACTTTACTCTCCTCTCAGTTGCAACTTTTGGGAAAAATGGGTTAGTCGCCATAACCAAGGTGTATCCCTTGTTTTTCAGCACCTCCACAATCTTTTGGGGATATGGACTTTCCGAGGTTGCCTCCTTGGTGAGTATAAACTCGTTTTCGTAATATCCGTTAAAAACAGGAATTTGATTGATAATATCCGGCCCCACAATGGTAGCAACCTTGTTCCAAAAGCACATCTTGTTTGTTATTGAGCCGTCATTCTTGTACATCTCCTCAAGGCCTGCCAAAACAGACTTTTGCAATGTCTTTGGAGAAATGCCCACATATGGGCAAACAGCCTCTGACAATGAGGTGAAGTACAGTTTCATAAACTTTTCTAAATCCATTGGCAGCATAGTGCCGTCAAGGTCGAAAAATATATTCTTTATCATTTCTTCTCTCTCCTTTTCTTTTTAACTTTTTCTCTTTCTTTTTCTCTCTCATTATATTTTAATTAATTTGCTTTCATATTTACATATTCAGCGTGTAGCTTGCTGTATGCAAATCGCTGACTGCTGTATATGCTGTAATATCCCGAAAGCATATAGCTTATGCACACCGCAACAACAAAGAATGCAATACCCTCACTGCCAAACAGTTCCACACTAAGCATTACAGATGCGATTGGACAGTTTACAACTCCGCAAAATACTGCAACTATGCCAACAGCCGCACCAAACATAGGGTTAAGTCCCAAAAGAGGTGCAACAGCACAGCCAAAGGTTGAGCCGATAAATATGGTTGGAACAATCTCACCGCCCTTAAAGCCGATAGCCATAGTCACTGCGGTAAATACAATTTTAAGCAAAAAGTCGTAATATGTTGCCTTTCCGTGGTTAACAGCGCCGTCTATTACACCTGTTCCAAGACCGGTGTATTTATCACCGAAAATCACAACAAGGAGTATAAAGAACACACCGCCTGCAAGCATACGAATGTAAGGGTTTTTGATTAGCTTTTGAGCGCCCTCTTTTGAATATTTTAATGCAAGGCAAAAAAGTATGCTGATAAATGCACACAAAATTGCAAGTACACCTACCTGAAGCATATGAACAGGGGATAAATCGGGTACTTTTGGTGAAACATAATTATCAGATACTCCCCCAAGCACACAGCTCATTGCATAGGCAACAAGGCTTGACACAACACAGGGTACAAATGCCGAATAGTACAGCACACCAACAGCAATTACTTCCATTGCAAAGAAAGCTGCTGTAAGCGGAGTGCCGAAAAGGGCTGAAAACAATGCACCCATTCCGCACATTACCGCAACATTCATATCCTTTACGTCAAGGCGGAAAATCTTGCCCACCTGTGCGCCAATACTTCCCCCAAGCTGAAGTGCCGCACCCTCTCTGCCGGCAGAACCGCCTACCAAGTGGGTGACGATTGTGCTGACAAAAATCAAGGGTGCAATAATAATGGGAACGCCCTTAAGGTGCCTTATGGAGTGAAGTATCAGGTTTGTTCCTCCGTCACGGGACAGGTTTGCCTTTTCGTACATCAAAACAATCACAAGTCCCAAAACAGGCATAAAAAGTAAAAGCCAAGGGAAATCCTGACGAAGACCTGTAACATAGGATATACCCTTGTTAAATACAGTACCCACAGCACCCCCCAATGCACCTGTGATTGATGCAATGATAAGCCACTTTATGAAAATACCGGCATACAGACCGATACGCTTTAATTTGATTTTTAAAATCCAGAAAAAATCACTCATTGTTCCATCTCCAATGGATTTATTATACCACCACTTACAAAGCATATCAACGAAAATAATTCATATCAATAAAAATATTCAACTTTAAAAATTTAGTAAAATATGTTATAATGGAAAGGACAAATAGTAATGAAAAAAATAGTTCTTGTTGGCACAGGAATGGTTGGAATGAGCTTTGCCTATGCCTCACTTAATCAAAATCTTTGTGACGAGCTTGTTTTGATTGACATTAACAAGGAGCGTGCCGTTGGCGAGGCTATGGATTTAAACCACGGACTTGCATTTTCAAGGTCGTCAATGAAGATTTATCCCGGAGAATACAGCAACTGTAAGGATGCTGATGTTGTGGTTATCTGCGCCGGTGTTCCACAAAAAAAGGGTGAAACACGACTTGAGCTTCTCAACCGCAACACACAGGTTTTTCAGTCCATTGTTAAGCCAATTTGCGAAAGCGGATTTGAGGGGATTTTCCTTGTTGCCACAAACCCTGTTGACATAATGACAAGGGTTACAGCCCACCTGTCGGGTTTTCCCTGTGGCAGGGTGCTGGGTACAGGCACAACACTTGACTCGGCAAGGCTTAGGTATCTTTTGGGAGAATATTTTGACCTAAACCCACGAAGTGTTCACGCATATGTTATGGGTGAGCACGGCGACACCGAGTTTGTTCCCTGGAGTCAGGCACTTTTGTCAACAAAGCCTGTCAACGATGTTCTCCTTGACAATCCACAGCTGTACAATATGTCCGACCTTATTAAAATTGAGGAGGAAGTGAGGAACTCAGCCTACCGAATCATTGACGCAAAGGGCGCAACCTACTATGGAATAGGTATGGCTATTGTTCAAATTTGCCGAGCTATTTTGCAGAATGAAAATTCTGTCCTCACAGTTTCCTGCAAACTAAACGGTAGCTACGGCAGACAGGAAACTTTTTTAGGTAACCCTGCAATCATCAACAAGGACGGTGTAAAGTCACTGATTGAGCTTTCTTTAACAGGAAAAGAAATTAACAAGCTAAACGACAGTTGTGACCTTTTGGACGAGTATTTTTCGGGGATAAAACTGGATTGAAAGAGAGATAAATGGATTTCAACCCCCTATAACCCTTAACTTTTAAATTTTGAGGTGATAAAATGACCGACATTGAAAAGCTACAACAGATTATTGACGAAAGCAGTAATATTGTATTTTTCGGCGGTGCGGGAGTAAGCACCGAAAGCGGTATTCCCGACTTTCGCTCTGTTGACGGACTGTACAATATGAAGTACAAATTCCCACCGGAGGAGATTATAAGCCACGACTTTTTCTTCTCTAAAACAGAGGATTTCTATGACTTTTACCGTGACAAAATGCTGATACTTGACGCACAGCCAAACATTGCCCACAAAAAACTGGCACAGCTTGAAAAGTCAGGAAAATTGTCGGCGGTGGTCACACAAAACATTGACGGCTTGCACCAAAAGGCAGGCAGCCATACAGTTTACGAACTGCATGGCAGTGTACATAGAAACTACTGCATAAGCTGTCACAAATTTTTTGACCCGCAGTATATAAAGGACTGCAAGGGAATACCAAAATGCACCCATTGTGGGGGGATTATCAAGCCTGATGTTGTCCTTTATCAAGAGGGACTTGACGACAAAACCGTTACAAACGCACTTACGGCTATTTCACAGGCAGACACAATGATTATTGCCGGCACAAGCCTTGCAGTTTTCCCTGCCGCCGGATTTATAAAATTTTTTAAGGGCAACCACCTTGTGCTGATAAACCTCACCAAAACCTCAGCCGACAAAATGGCAGACCTTGTTATTCACAAAAAGGTTGGTGAAGTGCTTGGAGAAATTAAGGACTACACAAAGGCTCCATCGGATGAGGGAGCTGTCGGCTCTGCCGACTGAGGGAGCGAAAAAGTAGTCAATATATCTTTCTTTGTCTTTAGATTTCAAAGTATGAGTCAGAACAATAAACCATACTATAATCTAAAGACAAAATTAGCAAAAGAGAACACCTTTTCCCTCCTTCCACCGCAAGCGGTCCCCCTCCCCCCTCTGGTGGAGGCTGTCTGTAACTCAAAGTGCCTACTTCTCTTGTGGTTGCTTTAGATATATTAAATTACCACAACTACACCTCAACAAACAAATGCAAACCGCCGTACCCATTTGGATACGGCGGTGGTTTTATTTAATTAACAATCTATTTTACTAACAGATTTTAATTACTTATTCTCTGTTGGCTCAGCAAGATATGTGAGGTGAGCATACTTCTTAGCAGCAATCTCCTCAGCCTCTGCAAAGAGCTTTTCTGCCTTTTCAGGATTACTTCTCTGGAGAGCGTTGTAACGAACCTCGCCCATAATGAAGTCCTTGTAAGGAATTGTTGGAGCCTTGCAGTCAAGCTGGAATGGGTTTTTGCCCTCTTCTGCAAGTCTTGGGTCATATCTGAAGATATTCCAGTAACCTGCGTCAACAGCCTTCTTCTCTTCAAACTGTGCAATTCCCATACCACCCTTGATACCGTGGTTGATACATGGTGCGTAGCAGATGATGAGTGAAGGTCCATTGTAGGACTCTGCTTCCTTAAATGCCTTTAAGCACTGGTTGTAGTTAGCACCCATAGCTACCTGTGCTGTGTAAACATAGCCGTAGCTCATAGCCATTGCAGCAAGGTCTTTCTTCTTTGTTGTCTTACCGCCGGCTGCAAACTGTGCGATAGCACCGATTGGAGATGCCTTAGAAGCCTGTCCGCCTGTGTTGGAGTAAACCTCTGTATCGAATACAACAATGTTTACATTCTTGCCTGATGCGATAACATGGTCAAGTCCACCGTAACCGATGTCGTATGCCCAGCCGTCACCGCCGAATATCCACATTGACTTCTTAGCAAGTGAATCCTTTTCAGCAAGTGTCTTGTCGATTGTTTCCTTAAGCTCGCCCTCGGCTGATGTAGCCTCAAGTGCGGAGATAAGAGCGTCTGTTGCAACTCTTGACTTGCCGGAATCTGTAAGTGTTGCCTTATAGTCGGCAATAGCTGTCTTAAGAGCCTCGTCAGCTGTCATTTCGCTAATCTGATCAACATAACCAACAAGTCTGTCCTGAATTGCCTGCTGACCAAGTGTCATACCAAGACCGAACTCAGCGTTATCTTCAAAGAGGGAGTTGTGCCATGCAGGACCAAAGCCCTTCTTGTTAACTGTGTAAGGTGTTGCAGGAGCAGAACCACCCCAGATTGATGAACAGCCTGTTGCGTTTGCAATGAACATTCTGTCACCGTAAAGCTGTGTTACAAGCTTTGCATATGGTGTTTCACCACAGCCTGCACAAGCGCCTGAGAATTCAAGGAGAGGCTGTTTGAACTGTGCACTCTTAACAGTTGCGTCTGTTGCAATTTCAGGCTTGTCGGAAGTAGTGATAGCATAGTCAAATACTTCCTGCATTGGTCTTTGAGAGTCGATTGGCTTCATAACAAGTGCCTGATTTTCAGGCTTCTTGTTGCCAAGACAGGACTTAACGCAAGCGCCACAGCCTGTACAGTCAAGTGTTGAGATAGCCATAACAAACTTCATACCGTTTGCAGGACGCATATCTGCTGACTTTGTATTTGCAGGAGCCTTAGCAAGCTCTTCCTCTGTCATAGCGATTGGACGGATTACAGCGTGAGGACAAACCATTGAACAGATGTTACACTGTACACAGGCTGTTGGATTCCATTCAGGAACATCAACTGCAATGCCTCTCTTTTCGTAAGCGGCAGAGCCCTGTGGAGCTTCACCGTCAACATAATCCATAAATGCAGATACAGGAAGGCTGTTGCCCTTGTAAGCGTTAACAGGGTTAAGGATTGTGTTAACATAGTCAACAACTTCTTTTCTGCCCTCTGTAACAACTGTTTCAACTGTGTCGTCAACAGCGTTTGCCCAGTCGGCAGGAACATCAACCTTAACAAAGCTTTCCATACCCATATCAATAGCCTTGTGGTTCATATCAACAATAGCCTGTCCCTTTTTGCTGTATGACTTTGTTGCGGCGTCCTTAAGGTACTGCTTTGCATCCTCAGCAGGGATAATGTCGGCAATCTTGAAGAATGCAGACTGGAGAATTGTGTTAATTCTTGTTCCAAGTCCGATTTCCTTACCAAGCTTGATACCGTCGATTGTGTAGAAGTTGATTTTCTTGTCTGCAATCATCTTCTTCATCTTAGCAGGAAGTCTTTCTGAAAGCTCCTCGCCCTCCCAAGGACAGTTGAGCAGGAATGAACCGCCTTCCTTAAGGTCTTCAACAATCTCATACTTATCAACATAAGATGGGTTGTGACAGGCTACGAAGTCAGCCTTTGAGATATAGTATGTGGACTTGATTGGCTGGTCACCAAAACGAAGGTGAGAAACTGTAAGTCCACCGGATTTTTTGGAGTCATATGCAAAGTAGCCCTGTGCATACATATCTGTGTGGTCGCCGATAATCTTGATGGAGTTCTTGTTAGCACCAACAGTACCGTCAGCACCAAGACCCCAGAACTTACAAGAGGTTGTACCCTTTGGAGTTGTGTCAGGATTTTCAACGATTGGAAGTGAGAGATTTGTAACATCGTCAACAATGCCGATTGTAAATCTTCTCTTAGGTGATGGTGACTGAGCATTTCTGTAAACAGCAATGATGTCACCAGGTGTTGTGTCCTTAGATCCAAGTCCGTAACGACCTGTGAATACAGATACATTAGCAAACTCAGATGCGTTGATAGCTGCAAGAACATCAAGGTAAAGTGGTTCGCCGATTGAGCCGGGTTCCTTAGTTCTGTCAAGAACGGAAAGGGACTTAACAGTCTTTGGAAGCTCGGATAGGAGATAGTCGGCAACAAATGGTCTGTAAAGGTGAACCTTCAAAAGACCAACCTTTTCTCCTGCTGCGTTAAGGTAATCAACAACCTCTTCTGCACAGTCACAAACAGAACCCATAGCAACGATAACGTGCTCTGCGTCCTCTGCGCCGTAGTAGTTGAATGGCTTGTAGTTAGTGCCAAGCTTTGCGTTTACCTTGTTCATATATTCAACAACTACTTCAGGGATAGCGTCGTAATACTTGTTACAAGCTTCTCTTGCCTGGAAGAAGATGTCGTCGTTCTGTGCTGTACCACGAATGTGTGGATGCTCAGGGTTCAGAGAACGCTTTCTGTATGCCTCAACAGCATCCCAGTCAAGCATATCTCCCAAATCCTCGTAATCCCAGTATTCAATCTTCTGAATTTCGTGGGATGTACGGAAACCGTCAAAGAAGTGTAGGAAAGGAACAGAGCCCTTGATTGTTGCAAGGTGAGCAACTGCAGCCAAGTCCATAACCTCCTGTGGGTTGTTGGAGCAAAGCATTGCGTAACCTGTCTGACGGCAGGCATAAATATCGGAGTGGTCACCGAAGATAGAAAGTGCGTGGCTTGTAAGAGCACGAGCTGATACGTGAATAACAGACGGCAAAAGCTCACCTGCCATTTTATACATATTAGGAATCATAAGCAGCAGACCCTGTGATGCTGTGTATGTAGTTGTAAGAGCACCTGCTGTCAGAGAACCGTGAACTGCACCGGCGGCGCCGCCCTCACTCTGCATCTCTGTAACCTGAACTTCTCTTCCAAAGAGGTTCTTTCTGCCGGCTGTTGCGTACTTGTCTGTTTCGTCAGCCATAACAGAAGATGGTGTAATAGGATAGATAGCAGCTACATCAGTAAAAGCATAGGACACATGAGCCGCAGCGCTGTTACCATCCATTGTTTTCATTTTTCTTGCCATTGGATTTTTCCTCCTTAAATATATGTGCGCTTCCACAGCGTTGCTGTGAGAATAGCAATAATGCACAAAATCAGTTTATTCAAAGATACCTAATGTATCATTTTTATACTATCACCTTTTTCCGAAAAAGTAAAGCAAAAAACTCAAATAATTTGACAAATATTCGTTTTTTATGTACACTCAATGTGTTAGAACAAAAATAAGTCTAACATATGTTAAATGTAGGAAAAATATTACATAATTATTGAAAGGATTGAGTTATAAATGCCTGACGACGCAGGTGGCTCTAAAAAATCATTTTTTGACAAATTATTCGGAGGCAAAAGCAAAGCCGAGGAAGAGCATAAAACGGAAGAAGAAATCCTAAGCCTTGTAGATGAGGGCAGAGAAAAGGGTTACTTTAAGGACGAAACAAAACACTTTATTGAAAACATCTTTGACTTTGACGACACAACGGTGTCGGAAATAATGACTCACCGAACAGAAATGACAGCGGTTGAGGACAACGAACCTCTTGAAAGGGTTGTAGCCACAGCCATAGAAAGCGGACATTCAAGAATACCTGTTTTTCATCAGGATATAGACAACATTGTGGGTATTTTGTATGTTAAGGATTTGCTGAAATTTGTGTGTTCAAGCGTACCCGATGACTTTAAAATCACCGACATCACAAGGGATGTTCCATTCGTTCCCCGCAGTAAAAATCTAAGTCAGCTTTTTGCCGAAATGACAAAGAAGAAAATCCAGCTTGCCATTGTGGTTGACGAATACGGCGGTACAGAGGGTATTATCACCCTTGAGGATCTTATTGAGGACATTATGGGCAATATTCAGGACGAGTACGACAACGAGGACGAGGAAATAAAGCAGCTTTCCGACAACAAGTTCACCGTTGACGGAGCAATGCTCCTTGATGATGTGAGCCAGCTTATTGACTACCGTTTTCCCGAAACAGACTGCGACACCATTGCAGGCTTTATACTTGAAAAGACAGGTGAAGTGCCAACCGAGGGTCAGCACCCTGTTGTATATGAGGACAACCTAAAGCTCACTGTTCTTAAGGTTGAGGACAGGAGAATTGCCCAAATTATGATTGAAAAAAACATTAAAGGCTCTAAGGAGGGGAATAAATGACAAAATTCTCTAAAGACGATACACTTGCAGTAAAAGGTATAGCCATACTTATAATGATGCAACATCATTGCTTCAGAAATGCATCCCTTTTCGCAAATTATGATGTGAGCTTTTATCCCTTTAGTGAAAGCTTGATTGTACCAATTTCAAACTTTTTCAAAATTTGCGTTGGTATGTTTGTATTTTTAAGTGCCTACGGTCTTACTGTTTCGCTTAAAAAATACGACTCACAATACAACCTTAACAGCAAGCAGTACACAGATTACCTGAACACTCGACTTGTTAAGCTGATGTGGGGATATTGGTTTGTGTTTATACTTTCACAAATTCTCACTATTTTCATTGCACCCGAACACACAATGAGGTACTTTGAGAACGGTATGTTTAGGGGTGCTTACAATGTAGCTGTAGATTTTTTGGGACTGTCAAATCTCTTTGGCACAGTTTCCCTTAACAACACCTGGTGGTATATGACCCTTGCTGTGTTCATAGTTTTGGTTGTTCCCTTTATTGCAAAGGCACTAAAGAAGTACAACATACTTTTTGTAAGTCTTGTATGCCTGTTTTTGCCAAGGATAATCAACCTTACAAAGGATTTTCGTGTTGGCGAGCTTGCCAACAGCTACCGTTGGGTTTTTGCCATTCTCCTTGGAATTATCTTCGCCAAGTACAATATACTTCCAAAGCTAAAGGATTTTATGATTACAAATAACAAGGTGCTTAGCAAGATTATCAAGCTTGTAATCGCCACAGCAATTCTTGTAGGCTTTTATATGGCTCGAACCGCCTTTAAGGGTACATATGCAAACTACTGCTTTGAAATAAGCGACGGTGTTATTCCGGCTTTTGTGGTGTATTACTGCTACGAATTTATTGTGTGCATACCGATTATCCGTCAAATGCTGATGTTCTTCGGCAAGCACTCGATGAACATATTCCTGCTACACACCTTTATAAGACACTACTGGTTCCCTGAATTTACATATTCTTTCCGCCACTTTGCACTTATTTCTTTAGTGCTTTTCGCAGTTTCCTTAGGGGCATCCATAGTTATAGAGGGTATCAAAAAGCTGATAGGCTACGACAAGCTGCTGAATTTGGTAGTTAAAAAGATTGACGAGAAGTTCGGCAGAAGCAACAAGGAATCTGTTGCAGGGTAATTTTCAACAAACATAATCGGGGCTGTTGCAAAAAGTGTTTTGCACAGCCCCTTTTCTCAAAATATAAGGAATTTATAATTATGAATATTCGTGAAATTAAAAAAGGTGAATTTGACAAGGTTTTTGAAATATTAAAGGAGAGTTTTCCAAGGGAAGAATACAGAACATATGAGGAGCAGAAGAAACTCCTGAACAATCCCTTTTATACTATATATATTTTGCCAAATTCAGAGGACAAGGGCATAATGGCTTTTATTGCAGTGTGGCAGTTTGAAAATTTTGCATATGTTGAACATTTTGCAGTCAGCTCCCAACACCGCAACAAAAATCTTGGCTCAAAAATACTAAATGAGGTTGCAAAAATGCTTTCCTGCCCACTTTGCCTTGAGGTGGAGCTACCCGAAACAAACACGGCAAAAAGGCGGATTGAGTTTTACAAAAGGAACGGATTTTTCTATAACGACTACAAATATTTTCAGCCACCCTTTCACAAGGACAACAACCCAATCCCATTAGCCATAATGACCTACAAGGAAAGTATCGGCAGAGATGAGTTTGAAAGAATTAAGGCTGTGCTTTATAGAGAGGTTTATAACATTTAGTTTCTCTAACAAAATGGGATTCCTCGACAAGCCGGTTATGACAGGGCAGGGGAATGGAAAATTGAAAATGGAAAATGGAAAATTTTTTAGTTTTCAGTTTTATAGTTTTGGAACTCTGTCATTCCGAGATTGTCGAGGAATCTTAAAGGAAAGCAGTAGTGCCTAAATCGACACTATCAGGTTATAGGAAAGTATGATTTTCCTAACAAAATGGGTGATAGAGGAAGGGGATTCCTCGGCAAGCTCGGAATGACGTGGTGGAGGCTGTCTGTAACTAAAAGTGCAAAACTCTTCACAAAAATAACAGTGGGCAGTCCTTTGGACTGCCCATTACTTATAGATTTTATTTTCTCTTTTTAATCTTCTTTAAGCCTGCAAATTTCTTATTTTCCGCAATTTCCAAAATGTCACGGTCAAAGAGGTAAAGGTTTGCAATTCTTAAAATCACACCGGCACACAGGCAGAACAGCATTATTATAAAGGATATTCCTGTTGGCAACAGGCTTGCTGTTATAGGAACAGGCTGACCGCCGGCAGAAATGCTGTTTTCGTTTTGCTGAACCTGATCTATGTAAAGGGTGTAATTTTTGATTATGCTTGTCAGCACAGTGACAAGGGAAACAACAAATGCACAGCTTGAACCAAGCTCAAGAGCCATATGGCTAAAGGCACTTGTAACCTTTAAGTCCTGAGTATCGACAATTTTCTCTTTCTTTTTTCCGTACTTATTAATTGCATAAACAAAGTAGAAAGGCACCAATAAAGATAACAGAACATCTGTCACATATTCAGGCTTTTCCTCTGCAAGAATTTTTATCTTCTTAATAATACCTGCAAACCATACAAGGAAGTATGCAAAGGAGAACAATACCGACAGAACTATTCTTACAGCCACAGGTGTTTCTCTCTTTACATATTTTTCGGCAGACTCCTTTTCCTCTGTTTCAAAAAAGTCTGTTTCCTCATCCTCCTCCACTCTGTCAGGGTTTGCGTCAGGGTGGGTTTTGTACTTAAAGAGGATTGTTTTGCTCAAATATTTTCTGTACAGGAATGCACAGCCAATGAGCATAATAATGCCCAAAATACTTGCAAGTGTACCTACCAAATATCCCGACGGCAGGTAGGACATCTCTATGGTCTGCTTACCCTTTGTTATGTCAAAGGCAAGTAAAGCACCGCCAACCTTTTTGGTATCTACCTTTTCTCCGTCAACCTTAACAGTCCATCCGTCCTCATATACAACGGAAGTGTAGAAAAGTCCATCACGGTTACAGTCGATTTGACCGTTAATTTGAGTGTCGGTAACCTTTGTTGCCTTTAAGGTGTTTTCTGCAAGACGGTTGTAACCGGCTCTGAACACATCATCATTCAGCTTTGCAACATAGGTGATAAAGTTTGCGGTTGAGCCTGTTGGCAGATTTTCAAGGGATACAGAAAGCTGTTGACCCTTTTCAAAGTTACCTGCATTCATAATGTAAGGTCTGCCAATATCGGTATCACTCTTAACAGAAACTCCGTCCTTCTTGATGTTTACAGCCTTTGTTTCAAGGGAAGTTCCGTAGTACAAGCAGTAAACATAGTAGTTACCGCTTTCCTCAATATTGTACTTAAAGTCAATATTTGTAGGCTGTGATGTACCGTTTAGGTTTATGCTGTAATCATAACCCTTGTTGCTGTCTGCAAATGTTCTGTTTTGTGAAATTGGGCTAACTGTACTGTTAAAGTCCACAGTTGAAGGCTCAACTATTGTAAATACATCATCACTTACTCCTGTTGCCTTTGAGAAGAATTCATTTTGCTTGTCAAAGGTGTTCAGGTTGCTAAAGTCGTCCGGGTCCCTCTCCTCAAGGGTATATTCTGTTGCTGTCTTTTCTGTCACAAATCCCATTGGGAGATAATATTTGTTTTTCAGCAATACCTCATTTCCGTTTGTGTAAACAGGTGAAACATAATCTGTTGCAGAATATACACCGTCACGGGAGATAAGGTACTTAACATTTAGGAACAGGTTTGTAACAGGTGTACTCTCTCTGTATGTGTATCTGTTACCGCTTTGCCAGCCCTGACATCCAAATTCTTCAAGGAACTTTGTAACGGAAACATTGCTCATTGAGGAGAACTGTGAAATACCGTTGTAGTCGTTAAGACTTGCGTCGTTGAGAGTTTGAGTTTTGGTCATCTCGGCACGCCACATATCCGTTGTGTTTGTTTCAAGATTGTTCATTGCGTTGATTACATCAGCAGTTACAGCCTCACCCTGAGGGTAATCCGCCGTTCCTGTTGAACCAACAGCCTTAATACCGCTGTAACCGGCAATGAAAATTTCCACCATAACAAGTGAGAACACAATAATGTCAAGAACAACCTTTGGGTAAATCTTGAAAACATAAAGTCCTGTTGCCACAGCCAAAATACAGATAAGTAGGAATGAACCCCAAAGTGGAGCACCTGCCTGTACAAGCCAAGATATGAGGACTATCATTGTTGCACCGAAGAAGGCTATGAGAACATTCCATATTTTAGCCTTGTCAATAAGGGTATATGCCCTGTATGCTATTACAAGGAGAACAAAGCTAAAGAGGTATGCAAATCTGTGAGGAATCATATTAGTTGCGTGCATACCGTGCCAAATGTAGTCAAGAACATTTACATTAAAGCTGGCAACAAGGAACACAAGGAGAGAAACAGAAACTGCCTTTGCCCTCCAGTTTATCTTTCTTGTTGTCAGGAACATTATGCCAAAGAACACAGCCGCCATACCGCAGGCAATGTTAGGAAGATTTTCCTTCGTTGACGGTGGGATAAAGTCCAGAGTTTGGGACATAATCTCCGACCAAGCATAATATGTTCTCCAAACATCAGGCATACTGTTGTTGGCACTGTATGTAAGGCTAAGACCGTTATAGGCAGGAAGTGTCAAGAAGGCTGTTATCATTATGCCTATTCCCGAGAACAATGCTGTTCTTAGAAGTCTGCCGAAAAATTCCTTGATTCCGTTCCAATATGTAATACTGTAACCGATAAAGGAAAGGAAAACGAAAATACAGGCGAAAAGTCCAACATAATAGTTTGCAATTACAGACAGTGCAAGGGATATGGTGTAAAGGCAAAACTTGTTTTCCCTCCACATCAGTATCATACCAAGTGCAACAAGTGGGAGCATTGCAACTGTGTTGAGCCAAATTACATTCCAGTAATATCCCATAAAGAAGGCACAAAAACCGTAGCCTGCGGAGAAGAACACCAAAGGCAGTCCGTTGCGGTGGAAGGTCTTTTTAAGGAATATAGCCATAAAGCCTGATGCACAGCCTACCTCAACGCAGACAGAGAGCATAAGGAACTCCCTTAAAAAGTCGGCAGGTACAAATGCTGTCAGGAAGTTTATGGGACTTGCAACATAGTAGGACATAAGGGAAAGGTAGTTTCCGCCCATTCCGTTTGTCCAGGACTGGAGCATACTCTGACCTGAAATCAGCTTGTCCTGAAAATCCACAAGGAAAGGATAATACTGATGCCAAAGGTCAACAACAAGTATCTGCTGGTCACCAAATGGTGCAAATTTTTTGATTGCAAAGTTAATAAGCATTACAAGGAAAGGAATACAAAAGGCGAGAATCACAAAGGCATTGTTTGAGAAAAATCTGCCAAGTCCTTTCTTTGCCTGACTGTACATTCGTGATGTATCAATCAGCTGTTTTGTTTTTTTAGACATAATGCGTCCTCCGTTAATTTAAGGAAACACCAATTAATTTATTCGTATTTCCTAAAGTATTATTTCTTATTTTAACATTTTATTGTTGTATCGTAAACCCAATTTTATAAATTTTTTGTTAATTGATTATTTTATAGACATTTTATTTTCCATTTGTTATAATAAATGTGTTAGGATTTTATAAAAACAGGAGATTTGTTATGAGTACAATAGACATTGTGGTACCCTGCTATAACGAAGAAGAGGGACTTGCCCACTTTGTGGAGGTTACCAATTCTGTTATAGACACTATTCCACAGCACAAATTCAGATACATTCTTGTCAATGACGGAAGTCGTGACAAAACATATCTTGTTATGAAACAGCTTGCCGAAAAGTACAGCAACATCAAGTACATCTCTTTTTCAAGGAACTTTGGCAAAGAGGCGGCTATGTATGCAGGCTTTCAGCATACAACAGGCGACTATGTAATTGTTATGGACGCCGATTTACAGCATCCGCCCCAGATGTTCCCACAGATGATTAAAGAGGTTACGGAAAACGGATACGACTGCTGTGCCTTACAGCGAACAGCCAGGGAGGGCGAAAGCAAGTTCCGAGAAACCTTTTCAAAGCTTTTCTTCCGTCTGCAAAACGCTATGTCCGAAACAAAAATGCCCTACGGTGCAGTTGACTACCGCATAATGACAAGGCAGATGGTTGACTCTATTTTGGAGCTTTCCGAGGTTCAACGCTTTAGCAAGGGTCTTTTCAGCTGGGTTGGCTTTAACACCAAGTGGCTGCCTTTCCAAACAGTAGACAGGGAGCTTGGCACAACCACCTGGAACTTTTGGAAGTTGTTTAAATATGCCCTTGACGGAATAACCAGCTTTTCCGTTGCACCGTTAAGGTTCATAAGCTGTATGGGGATTGTAATCTTCTTTATTGCACTTATCTACATTCTTATCACCCTTGTACAGACAATCATATTCGGTATTGATGTTCCCGGCTACGCCACAACACTTATGATACTCCTGTTTATGGGCGGTATTATTGAATTTTCCATCGGCATTGTGGGTGAATATTTAGGCAGAGTATTTATGGAAACAAAGGACAGGCCTATATACATCATTCATCACACCAATTTCACTGAGGACGAGAAAAAGTAATGAAGGATTTTCTTAAACAGTTTTTCGACATAAAATTTTGGAAATTTATTTTGGTTGGTATCCTCAACACCATTGTGGGCAACGGACTGATGTTCCTTTTCTACAACTTCACCCCAATAAAAGACCTTGACGGGGTTATTGCAAGCGGAGGATACTGGACTTCATCTGCCCTTGGATACATAATAGGAAGTATTGTAAGCTACATTCTGAACAAGCACTTTACATTTAAAAATAAGGAAAAGGGCATTAAGCCAATCCTGAAATTTTCCTTAAACATTGCTGTTTGCTACCTACTTGCCTACGGAATTGCAAAGCCTGTGGCACTGTGGATTTTGTCGGGACAAAGCGAAACTGTACAGACAAACATTGCAATGCTTGTAGGTATGTGCCTGTTTGTAGCATTTAACTACATAGGTCAAAGGTTCTTCGCCTTTAAGGAAAAGGACTGAAATTAAATAATATTTTCCAAAAAGAAATCCCCAAAGCAGAAATGCTTTGGGGTTTTTTAGGGCTTGTATAATAAATTTAAAAATCTGCGAGGGGAATGGAGAATTGAAAATTGAAAATGGAAAATTTCTGTTATTCGCCAAATATCATCTTCATCTGTCATTCCGAGCTTGTCGAGGAATCCCCTTCCTATACCACTCATTTTGTTAGAGAACCTGTACTATCACATAACCTGATAGTGTCGGTTAATGCACTACTGCTTTCCTTTCAGATTCTTCGGTCGCTTTGCTCCCTCAGAATGACAGAAAGCGAGTACCTCAGAATGACAAGGGAGAATGGGTTTAACTAAACTGTAGTTTTCTCTTTTTTGTCTTTCTTATTGCCCTTTTTCTTCACCACAATACGCTTGTCAAGCTCTTCCTTGGCTACTGCAAGCATTAGCTTGATTCTGTTTTCCTGATTAACCCTGGGTGCGCCGGGGTCGTAGTCAATGGCAACAATATTTGCCTTTGGGTTGATTTCCTTAATTCTTCTAATCATACCCTTGCCGTTGATGTGGTTTGGCAGACAGCCAAAGGGCTGTGTGCAGACAATGTTTTCAAAGCCTGTTTCTGCAAGCTCAAGCATTTCGGCGGTAAGTAGCCAGCCCTCGCCCATTTTTGAGCCAAAGCCGATTACACCGTCAACAAGGCTCTTGGTGTGGGCATACTTTGACGGTGGCTGAAAACCGTGCTTTGTAGTTGCGGCAATCATCATATCCTCTGTCTTGGAAACATATTCAAGCATAATTTCGCAAACCTTTTTCTTTGCACGACTTCCGCCGTAAAGCTTGATGTCCTCAATTCGGTTGTCAATTTTAAAGGCGGCAAAGCCCATAACACCGGGCAAGCATACCTCACAGCCCTGGTCGTAAAGGAACTGCTCCAAGTCGTTGTTGCCAAGTCGGGCATATTTTACATAAATCTCCCCAACAACGCCAACTCTGACCTTTTTCTCACCTGTTTTTTCAATCTTCGCAAAGTCACCGCAAATGCTGTCAAGGATGCTTTCCATCTCTTTAAAGCGGTAGCTTTTGCCCTCATTAAAGTCCTTAGAAAGCTTATCCTGCCACTTTTGTACAAGGGCGTCACTTTCACCCTTGTTCACCTCGTAGGGCTTTGTCTGGTTACGCACTGTCATCAGCACATCTCCGTAAACAAGACCTGCAACAACTCGGCGAATAAGGGGTAGGGTTATCTTAAAGCCGGGGTTCTTTTCAAGTCCCGAAAGATTCAGGGAAATAACAGGAATTTGCTCCAGTCCCGCCTTTTTAAGTCCCTTTCTCAAAAGGTGAATGTAGTTTGAGGCACGGCAACCGCCACCTGTCTGTGTAATCATAAGGGCAGTTTTGTTAAGGTCATACTTTCCGCTTTCAAGGGCGTTTATAAGCTGACCGATAACAAGCAGTGCAGGGTAGCAGGTGTCGTTATGTACATACTTTAGTCCTGTCTGTGCAATTTCCGGGCCGTTTGTGTCCAGTAGCTCAACATTGTAGCCCTCGTGACGAAAGGCGTCCATAAGAATACCAAAATGAACAGGCATCATCATAGGCACAAGAATTTTGTACCCCTCGTCATTCATTTCCTTTGTGTACATAAGACGGCC